>NZ_JBICCO010000072.1:0-35268 GCF_043119405.1 Achromobacter sp. 413638 | reverse complement strand
GAATCGGAGACATCGGGATGAATACCCCCGCAGCAGCGCCCCAACACCGTTCCCGCAAGCACTATGTGACCGCGGGCCTGTCCAGCATGATCGGCACCACCATCGAGTGGTACGACTTTTTCCTGTACGGCATCGCCGCCGCGCTGATTTTCAACAAGATCTATTTCCCCGCGATCGACCCCATCACCGGCACGCTGGCCGCCTTCGGCACCTATGCCGTGGGCTTCGTCGCGCGGCCGCTGGGCGGCATCGTGTTCGGCCACTTCGGCGACTGCGTCGGCCGCAAGTCCATGCTGATGATCAGCCTGATGCTGATGGGCGTGCCGACCGTGCTCATCGGCCTGACGCCCAGCTACGAGTCCATCGGCTACTGGGGCGCGGTGGCCCTGGTGTTCTGTCGTTTCCTGCAAGGCCTGGCGGTCGGCGGCGAGTGGGGCGGGGCGGTGCTGATGGCGGTGGAGCACGCGCCGGAAGGCAAGAAGGGGCTGTTCGGCAGCCTGCCGCAAGTCGGCGTCGCGCCCGGCCTGATCCTGTCGTCGCTGGCGATGGGCGCGGTGTCCCGGCTGCCCGAGGCGGACATGCTCAGCTGGGGCTGGCGCCTGCCGTTCCTGGCCAGCGTGTTCCTGCTGCTGGTGGGCTGGTACATCCGCGCCAAGGTCGGCGAATCGCCCGAGTTCCAGGCCGCGCTGGCCCAGCCCAAGCCCGAGGCGCCGCCGCTGCGCGCCGTGCTGCGCGATCACAAGGCGCCGGTGCTGGCCGCGCTGGTGGCCTGCATCTCGGAGAAGACCTGGTTCTACACCATCGCGACCTTCTCACTGACCTATGCGGTCGGCACGCTGGGCCTGCCGCGCGAGACCATTCTGAACGGCGTGATCTGGGGCGCGGCCGCCGCGCTGGTCACCATTCCGCTGTTCGGCTGGCTGGGCGACCGCTGCAGCAAGCAGGCGATCTTCATCGCCGGCGCGCTGGGCATTTCGCTGTTCTCCGCGGGCTTCTTCGCGCTGCTGGACGAGAAGACGGCGTACCACACCAACGTCGCCATGCTGGTGGCCTTCGGCGTGGTCTATGCCGCCATGTACGCGCAGGAGTCCAGCCTGTTCGCCAGCATGTTCCCGCCCGAGGTGCGCTACACCGGCATCTCGCTGGCCGTGCAGATCGGCGGCGCCATTGGCGGCGGCACCGCGCCGCTGGTCGCCACCTACCTGTTGGCGCAGGGCGGCGGCTCGCCCCGGCTGATCGTGTTCTATCTGGCGGGGCTGGGCGTGGTGGCGGCGGTGTGCGGGCTGATGATGCGGCCGTATCGCCAGCCGCTGGCTCAGGCGGGCGCGCCGTTCGCGTCGGGCAGGGCGGGCAAGCGCGTCGCGCCGCTGGCCAGCCGTTGAATGCAGGCTTGAAGGCGGGTCTGGAAGCGCGACCCTAGCGCCGCGCTTCCATCCATTCCACCACCAGCTCGGTGGTGCGCGAGATGTGCGTGGCCATCGCTTCCCGCGCGGCCGCGCCGTTGCGCGCCGTCAGCGCGGCGATGATGTCCTCGTGCTGGCGGATGTTCTCTTCCATCAGCCGGGGCGGCATTTTCGAGGCAAAGCCCAGCACGTTCGAGACGATGCTGCCCTGCAGCTCGGCGACCAGCTCGTGCAGCCGTTCGTTGTGGCTGGCCTGGGTGATCAGGTTGTGGAACAGGGCGTTGAATTTCAGCCAGTCCGACCCGCCCTCGCTGCGCACGCGGGTGCGCAGCGCCTCGGCGTAGCGCTGCTGATGCTGCGTCAGCAATTCCAGGTCCTTGTCGTCGATCCAGTCCACCGCCAGCTGCGCCGCCAGCCCTTCGAGCTCGGCCCGGATCTGGAACGATTCGCGGATGGCGCGCACCGAAGGCACCGTCACCACGGCGCGGCCGGTGCTGGTCAGCGTGATGGCGCGGCGCGCCTCCAGGAAGCGCAGGGCCTCGCGGATGGGCGTGCGGCTGGTCTCGAATTCAGCGGCCAGCTCGTACTGGCTCAGCGCGTCGCCGGGCAGGTACTGGCCATTGCGGATCCGCTGCAGGATTTCTTCCGAAATCTCGATCGAGGATCTGGATGCGTTTCGGGTGTTGCGGGTCTCGCTCATGCTCGGATCCATGGGGCCGGTCTGTGGCGGCCGTTCCTGGCGGCGTCGCCTTATGGCGGGGATGGTAGCACGCGGTTTGCGCGCGTTTTCACCGCGCGCGCGGCGCGGGATTTCACCTGGAATCGCGTCGGACATATCAGGCGCCCAGGAATTTGATATTGGACCGCCGCGCCGGCGCGTCCCTAGACTCTGCCTTGCACTGAGAGCTGTGAAGGAGACAAACACAATGCACTTGCAAGGAATCATCGGCTATCTGCTGACGCCCTGCGACGACGCCGGGCGGGTCGATCATGCGCTGCTGGCGCGCCACGTCGAGGAAATGATCGGCGCGGGCGTGCACGCGCTGGCGCCGCTGGGCAGCACCGGCTGCCTGCCGTACCTGGACGACGCCGAGCGCGAGGCCGTGGTCGAGACCGTGGTCGGCGCGGCGGCCGGCCGGCTGCCGGTGCTGGCCGGCGTGTCCAGCCTGGGCACCGCCAGCACCGTGCGCCACGCGCGCCACGCCGAGCGCGCCGGCGCGGCGGCGGTGCAGGTGCTGCCCAGCACCTACTGGAAACTGACCGAGGCCGAGATCCATGACTATTACCGCGCGGTCTGCGACGCGATCTCGCTCCCGGTGATGGTCTACAACAACCCGTTCACCACCGGCATGGACCTGCCCGTGCCGTTCCTGGCGAAGCTGGCCGCGCTGCCCAACGTCACCATGATCAAGGAAAGCAGTCCCGACGAAGGCAAGATCGCGCGGCTGCGCCAGGCCTGCCCGGACAAGACCGCCGTCTACATCGGCCTGAACCGCATGGCGCGCGGCGGTTTCGCCGCCGGCGCCGCCGGCTGGTGCACGGCCTCGGCCAATGTCGCCGCCGCGCACGCGGTGAACCTGTACCGCTGCGCCATGGCCGGCGACCAGGCCGGGGTGGACGACTGGTTCGCGCGCCAGTCCGGCCTCTTGAACTTCCTGATGGAACACGGCCTGCCGCGCACGGTGGCCGCCGGCCTGCGCCTGCGCGGCATCCCCAGCGGGCGGCTGCGCGCGCCGCTGGCGCCGCTGGCCCCGGAACACGAACACACCTTACTGAACATCCTCAAGCAAATGGAGATCGTGCAATGAAGCTGGGATCGCGCCGCCGTCTGGCGGTCTTGTTGGGAGCGGCGCTGCCGATGGCGGCGGCGTGGGCGCAGGCGTATCCGACGCAGCCGGTCCGGCTGATCGTGCCTTTCGGCGCGGGCGGCGTGACCGACACCACCGCGCGCGTGTTCGCCGAGGGACTGACGCGCGAGCTGGGCCAGCCGGTGGTGGTCGAGAACCGGGGCGGCGCGGGTGGCTCCATCGCCGCAAGCGCGGTCGCCAAGGCCAATCCCGACGGCTACACGCTGCTGGTGATCACAAATGGCATGTACGCCGTCAACCCCTTGATCTACAAGACGCTGCCCTACGACCCGAACAAGGACTTCGCCTATATCGCCATGCTGGCCAACACGCCCACCGTGCTGGCGGTGAGCGCGGACAGCCCCCACAAGACGCTGCCCGACCTGATCAAGGCGGCGTCCGCGCAGGCCGACAAGATCGCGTTCTCGACGGCGGGCGAGGGCTCCGACAACTACCAGGTGCTGGAGGTATTGCAGCAGGCCACCGGCGTGAAGATGCTGCACGTGCCCTACAAGAGCGGCGCCGAGTCGCTGACGGCCGTGATGAGCGGCAACACCGACGTGACCGCCATCTCGGCCGTCACCGCGACGGGCTATATCCAGGCCGGCCAGATCCGCCCCTACGCGGTCACTTCGTCGCGCCGCCTGGCCAACCTGCCCGACATTCCCACCGCCAAGGAAGCGCTGGGTCAGGACGTGGAGGGCGGTTCGCTGTCCGGCATCGCCGCGCCGGCCGGCACGCCGCCCGAGGTGGTCGCGCGCCTGAACGCCGCCATCGGGGCTGTCGCCGGCGGCGCGATGGCGCAGGACAAGATCTATGCGCGCGGCAGCGAGCGCATGGACGGCTCGCAGGAAGCCTTCACGCTTCGGGTGGCGCAGGAGCAGAAGAAGTGGGCGGGCATCTTGGGTCGCCCGGGCAAGTAAGGGCGCGGCATGCGTTGCGGCTGGGAACGGCTCTCGCGTCTCCGGGGCCGTCCCCCCTCATTGCCGTCCCGCATCCCCGTTTTCATCCAGCGCTTCGCGCGCCGCGTCGACGAACCAGCGCACCGCCGGATTCGCCGGCTCGGCGTGCGCGGCCAGCGCCACGGCGTAGCTCAGCGGCTCGCTGGCGGCGTCCTCCAGATCGACGAACGCCACATTGTCGATGGCGATCCGGCGCAATGCCTCCGGCACGATGGCCACGCCCAGCCCGGCGGCGATCAGGGGCAGCGTGACCAGGGCGTGCGAGGACTCCTGCATCACGCGCGGATGAAAGCCCGCGCGCTGGCAGGCCGCCGCGATCTCGGCGGCGAATCCCGGGCTGTCCGAATGCGCCAGCGCCACCAGCGTGTCGCCGTCCAGCTCGGCCAGCGCGGCCGACCGGCGGCCGGCGAGCCGATGGCCCGCCGGCACCGCCAGCGCCAACCGTTGCCGGCCCAGCGGCGTCATGGCGATGCCCGGCACACCCGACGCGGGCGGCACCAGCAGCGCCGCGTCCAGCTCGCCGCGCTGCAACTGCGCCAGGATCCCCACCGTGCTGCCGCTGCTCAGCCGCAGCCGCACCTGCGGAAAGCGCTGGCTGAACGCCGGCAGAATGCGCGGCAGCAGGTTCAGCGCCGCGCTCGGCACCGAGCAGATGCGCAGCGCGCCCACGCGTCCCTGCGCGGCATCGCGCGCCGCCTGCAGCGCGGACTCGGCGCCGTCGAGCAGGCGCCGGGCTTCATCCAGGAAGGCGATGCCCGCGACCGTCAGCCGCACGCCCTGGCGGTCGCGCTCGAACAGCTCGGCGCCGATTTCGGTCTCCAGCCGCTTGATGGCGATGCTGAGCGGCGGCTGGGTCATGTGCAGCCGCTCGGCGGCCTTGCGGTAGTTCAGTTCGGTGGCCAGCACCACGAACTGCTTGATCTGCCTGAAATCCATCGCGAGTCCCCTTGATCTTGTTCTACGGGTCGTCGCGGCTGGCTGGTCAGGCGCGCGCCCAGGCGCGATTGTGCGCGCATTGACGCGGGCTTGCACGCTTCTACGCTTCGTAACGCACCGCGCCCGGCGGGCGGCAGTATCCTCGGCTACTCAGGGTCGCCCGGGAAGGCGCCGGGCGCGGTTCCGTTCACAGGGCCCGGGCGCCTGCAATGCGCCTGGGTCCGCCATCTCCAGGAGACAAGCATGATCCGCAAGAACACGATATGCCTGTGGTACGACAAGGACGCGCTGGAGGCCGCGCAGTTCTATGCCCGCACCTTTCCCGACAGCGCCGTCGGCCGCGTGCTGCGCGCGCCGGGCGACTATCCGTCGGGCACGCAGGGCGATGTGCTGACGGTGGAGTTCACCGTGGCGGGCGTGGCCTGCCTGGGCCTGAACGGCGGCACGGCGTTCAAGCACAACGAGGCGTTTTCGTTTCAGATCGCCACCGACGACCAGGCGGAAACCGACCGCCTGTGGCACGCCATCGTTGGCAACGGCGGCCAGGAAAGCGCCTGCGGCTGGTGCAAGGACAAATGGGGCCTGTCGTGGCAGATCACGCCGCGCGTCCTGACCGAGGCAATCGCCGATCCGGACCCGGCGGCGGCCAAGCGTGCGTTCGAGGCGATGATGACGATGGGCAAGATCGACATCGCGGCGATCGAGGCGGCGCGGCGCGGTTGACGCGCCGGACACGCCGCCCGGCGATAGGGGCCGCGTCGGCCCGGCCTAGCCGGCCTCCGGCAGCAGCCGCAGCCCCGTCCGCTTCACGAATTCCTCGTAGCTGATCGGCGGCCCCGCCTTGGTGCTGGCGCTGTTGGCCTGCCAGTGCACCCACGAGCGCCCGGTGGTGGCGTCGTACACGACCTTGTAGATATAGGCCGGCACGGCCACGCCGCTGCCGATGGTCCTGGGCTTGTCGGCGTAGACCGGTCCGGTGAACACGTACACGTCGCCGGACGCGCGCATCACGTACTTGCGGGTGTCCTGCTCGATCTGGCTCCAGGCGCCGCCGTTGTGCGTCTGGTCCTGCGGCACCATGTTGGCCAGCGAAAAGCTCTGCGCCATCGCGTCCGGGGTGGACATGTCTCCCGCCGGCGCCATGTGCCCGCGTGAATAGCCCGAGCCCTTGTAGTCGTCCAGCTCGGCGCGTTCCGAGCGTGGCAGGCGCGCCTCGGCGTAGAACTTGTCGGTGCGGCGCAGTCCCTGGCCCTGGGCCAGCGTCTGCCGGTTCAGGCGCTCGGCCACGAATACCGGCGTCTTGGTCTGGCCGTTGTGCAGGATCGCGAAGGCCGAGAAACAGACCTCGCGCAGCTGCTGGCTGCCGGGCACCTCCGGCGGTCGGAAGTTGGGGAAGAACTGGCGGCATTCGGCGAAGATGGTCTGCGCCGGCGCGCCCGTGGGCACGGCGATCGGCGCCGTGGCGGCGGGCGCGTTCTGCTCGCGCGGCGGCTGGCGATGCTGGGAATTCTGCTGCGGGTGTTGTGGCTGATGATGCTGCTGCGTCCAGCCCAGCCGCGCCAGCACGTCCTGCACCGGCGCCGGTATCCGCCACTGCGGATTCAGCATGTAGGTGGCGGCGCCGAAGCTCGCCAGGGACGAGAACAGCAGCGCCTTCAGGAAGCGGGGGAAGCGGCCGCCGGCGCTGGCGCGGGCCGGGGATCTGCGTGGGGGGCTTTTCTTCTTGGCGGGGGTCTTCGCGCGCGTCATTACTACCTGTGAGCTACGTGGCGGCCGCTACAGGCGGCCGGCATGGTCACGGATTGTAGATGAGTGACAAATCCAGCTCTATTGACGCGCGCGGGGTTCGCGGGCACGGGCGCGGGGCAGGGCGCGCGCGAGGGAAAGACAGGCCGTCCGGGACCGGCGGGCCGGCCCTGTCCCGCAAGCTCAGCCCTGCTGCAGATGCGCTTCGAACTGGCTGCGGTTGAACAACTCGAAATACAGCACGTCGCTCCAATACAGGCCCATCGGACGTTCCGTGGCGCCCGTGCGCGTGCTGTCGAAATCGTTGTCCAGGCGCAGTCCGTGGAAGGCGTCCAGCGGTTCCGCGGCCTGCCCGGCAACGGCCGTCCGAAGCGCGCGGGCGGCCTCGTCCACATTGGCCGGCAGCGCGTCCAGGGCCGCGCCGGCGTGCCGGCAGCGCACGATTTCCGCGTCCACGCAGGCCTTCAGCTCGGCTTCGCCGGCGTGGGACATGATGTCCAGCTCGATGGTCTCCAGCAGCAGGTGGCTGTCGCGATGGGCGTCGAGAAAGGCCAGCGTTTCGTCCAGCGCGGCCAGCAGCTGGTCCGAGGCGGGAGCGGCGGGCGGGGCCGGAACCGGCGCCGGGGCGGCGTTCGCTTGCGGCGAGAACATCTGCTTCACGCGGTCCATGAAGGAAGCCGGCTGCGGCGCGCTGGCGGCGCCGACCGCTGCGGAGGATGCCTGCGCGGGAGCCGGCGCCTGCGCCTGCGCCACGGCGGCGCGGACGATGTCGGCAAAGCGCCGCACGCGCGCGTAGCCCGGTTCGAACACGCTGCTGATCGCATGCAGCCGGGTCTTGCTGCCCGGTTCCTCGTCTTCCATCCCGTCCGACACCAGCGAGGCGCATGGCTGCGGATCGCCGGACATCAACAGCCGGTATATGAAGGGCACGTCATAAGGCCATTCGGACAGACCGACGATCGTCTCGGGGCGGTCGGCGTAGGCGGCGGGGCGGTTGCTGAGGCTGTAGAGATAGGAACGGTTGGCCATGGGATGGGGTGTTATCAGGGGGCGGACGGAGGGATGGGCTATCTTAGGGCGGTTCTTGTCACTGTCCAGTGTCGACATGCGCCGATTTTCCGGCCTGCCCCTATCCGGGTCACTGCTACCTGGTCGTGTCGCAATTCTCACGTAAAATTTTGTTGCCGCCTTTACATATCGGCGCAACGCTATGTTGCCGAGATGCACGTCGATCTCTTCACTCTCTACCTCATCATCATCGGAACGCTGCTCGCCAGCGCCTGCCTGACTTACTGGGAGCACCGGACCCATCCCGGCCGCAGTACGTCGCTGCGGCTGCTGGCGGCCGGCTTCGCCACGCTCGCGGCGGGTTGCTCCATCGCCCTGTACCGCGCCGCCCTGCCCGGAGTGCTGGGCTCGGCGCTGAGCAATCTGGTCATCCTGGGCGGTTATCTGCTGGTGCTGAACGCCGTGGCCGCGCTCAACGGGCGGCTGTATCGCGCCGGCTCGCTGGGACTGCTGGGCGTCATGGCGCTGATCTGGGCCGGCGCGGGCTATTCGGGGCAGAACCTGGTCTGGACCTATGTCAGCGCCTTTCCCATCGCGCTGGTCAGCGGCCTGACCGCCTGGGAGCTGTTGCGCTGTCAGGCGCTGAGACCGCTGCTGCCGTTGCGCATCGCGGTGGCCGTGACCGGCCTGCACGCGCTGCTCTACCTGGGCCGCAGCTTCATCCTGCCCTGGTGGGTGGCCAGGGATGGCCCGGCCGCGCAGATGCTGGCCAGCAATATCACCATGTACGAAGGCGTGCTGTATTCCATCGTGCTGCCCATGACGCTGCTCAAGCTGGTGCGCGAAGAGACGCATGGCCAGCTGCTGCGGGAATCGCAGACCGACTACCTGACCCGGCTGGGCAACCGCCGCTGGTTCTTCGAGCAGGGCCAGCGCCTGATCGACGGCGGCCGGGGGCGCGAGCCGCTGGCCGTGCTGGCCTTCGACCTGGACCAGTTCAAGTCCATCAACGACCGCTACGGCCACCAGACCGGTGATCTGGTGCTCAAGTCCTTCGCCGACATCGCGCGCGGCGTGCTGGGGCCGGCGGTGCTGCTCGCCCGCATCGGCGGCGAGGAATTCGCCGCGGTGCTGGCCGGCAACGACGCCCGCCGCGCCGTCGCGCTGGGCGAGGAAGTGGCCCGGCGTTTCGCCGAGACGCTGTCCAGCCGCGTCGACAGCCTGGGCATCCCGGCCACCGTCAGCATCGGGCTGGCGCAGTACGAGCACGACGCGCCGGCCCTGGCCCAGGGGCTGTCGACCGCCGACCAGGCGCTGTACCGCGCCAAGGCGCTGGGCGGCAACCGGCTGGAAGTGGCGCAGCTGGCCGCGCCCATGGCGGCCGATTGAGACGGCCGGCGGCGCGTGCATGACGGCGCCTCAGGCTGGCGCATCAGGCGATAGGCGCAGACCGCCGGCGGCAAGAATGGATGCACACCCGCTGGCTATACTCCCCGCGACCCGAACACGGAACCGTTCTCCATCATGTCCCATCCTCCCTCGCAGACGTCCAGCCGGGACGGCTATTGGTTCGAACACCTCAATGACGACATCGCCCTGGTGCGTGATGGCCGTCAGGTCAGGCTGGCCCGGCTCCAGCCGCCCTGGCTGGTGGTGGACCAGACCATCGCCACGCTCATCGTCAGCAGCGGCTGGCCCGGACGGCTGTGGCGCGCGCGCGTTACGGAACTGGGCGACATGTCCGGCCTGGTGGCGAACCCCGGCTATTGGCGCGCGGCTGCCATGGAGCTGCTGGAGGAACTGCCGCTGTCTGTCCTGTTCGGCGCGCACGGCGAGCGCGTGGTGGCATTGCTGGAGCAGATCCAGGCGCTGTCGCGCACGCAGGCCGAATGCCTGGCGGCGAACCTGGATCCGGACGCCGGCCACGCCTACGGCCGGGCCTGGCTGCGCTGGTCCGAGGCGCAAGGGCAGCAGCGGTCCACGCCGGCGGACGACTGGGAAGGCACGCTGGCCGCGCCCGGCGCGCGCGGCAAGGACAAATCGCCCATTCATTCCGGTTTCCTGCTGGTTCATGACCAGCTGCGCCGTCGCGCGCTGGCGCTCGACGGCGACCAGGCCATCGTGATCGAGACGGACGAGGACGGCGAGACCGAGGAAATGCTGGCGCCGCTGTGGCAGGACGTGAGCGATGCCCTGCTGTACGCGGCGATGGCGCAGGGCGCGCCGCAATACGTGGACGCCGGGGACGAGGCGGCGCTCATGCGCGCCTGGCGGGCCTGCTACGGGCAACGCTAGGCGCCGGCCCGCCGCAGCCTGGTGGCGTCCGTGCACACGCCCGGCAGCGGATCGCCGGCGGCCAGCAGCAGCGGTTCGATGTTCCGCTGCACGCGCGGCAGCAACCGTTGCAGCAGCGCCTGGCAATCGCGCCGCAGATAACTGGGCTCGCCCGTCAGCGCGCCCACGGCGCGCAATATCCAGGACTCGCGCGCCAGCACCAGCAGCACATGATGCCCGCTGGTGGCGTCGCGCAACAGCCATGCGCCGGTGGCGGCCAGCAAGAGCGGGTCCAGCGTGTCCGCCAGCCTGCGCAATTCGGGCTCGCCCAGGCCGTGCGGCTCGTAGCGGGGTGCGGCGGTGTATTCAGCCAGGGTCCGGCGTTCCAATTGGTCCGCTTCCGTGCGCCAGGCCAGGGCCTGGCCGGCGTCGCCGCGCCGCAGGGCGATGGCGGTGAGTTGGCGCAGGCAGGCCAGGCGATGCGGGCCGGGCTGGGCGGCGGCCTCGCGCCATAGCGCTTCGGCTGCATCCTGCGCAGGCTCGCGCCGGGCATCGTCCGGGCCACGCGTCGTGTTCGCGTCCGGCGCTGCGTCCGGGCGGGCATTCTGGCGCTGCAACAGCGTCGCCAATTCGCACAGCGAGGGCACGTGGCCGGGATGATCCCGTAGATTCTCTTGCAGCAGCTTCATGGCGCCGTCCACATCGTCGGCCAGCATGGCGGCATGCCAGGCCATGCGCGCCCGTTCATCGGCCGACAGCGCGCGCAGGCGCTGCTTGCGCAGCAGGTCGTGATGCGCCGCGACGGCCTCGCGGCGTTCGTCTTGCGCCTCGCGCAGCGCTTGCGCGGCGGCCTCGCGCCGCGAATCATCGAGCGCGCGTGCCAGCGGCAGGCGCCGGTCCTGCAACCATTCCTGCGCCGCGCAGGGCTGGGCGCGACGCCAGGGCAGGGGGCGGGAGGTTGCCGGCAAGGAGTGCGTGGACGCCATGCCCTGCGCGCCGGGCATGCCGGGCGCGTCGGGCGCGGGCGTTGCCCGTTCGTCCAGGGCCCGTGGCACCTTCAGCGCCGCCAGGCGGTCCGCCAGCGAGGGATGGGTATCGTCATGGCTGGTCGGACGGCACAGGGCCTGATGCAGCCAGATCTGCGCCTCGGCCTGGTCACGCGGACTGGCCAGCAAGCCATCCTCCGCCAGCCGGACCAGGAGCCAGGGCGGTTCCGTGGCCGCGGCGTCGGCGTACAAGCTGGATGCGTATTCGTGCAGGGCACGCCCCTGCAGACAGGTCGCCATCAGGGCATCCGACGCGCACGCCACGCCGCAGACCCGCGCGGATTCCGCGTCGGCCTGGTACTCGCATTCGCGCGCGAAATCCAGGCTGGCTGCCAGGAAGCGTGGCACGTGCCAGTTCATGAAGAGCCGCAGCGGCGCGTTGGCCAAGCCCTTGCGACGCGCCAGTTGCCGCGCCGCTTCCTGCCATTGCAGCCGCGCGAAATACACCCGGCTGGCATAGCGTCCGTGCCGGCCGGCGATGTGCGCGCATTCATGCGCCAGGATGGCGCGGCAGGCGTCGGCCGACAGCAGCTCCAGCAGCGGCAGCCCGAGCCACAGCACGTTGCGCGTGCCGCCCCAGAGCCGCCGATGCTGCCGGATGCTGGCATTGCATTCGCTGTTCAGGTAGACCGCGTCCAGCGCCGGCGCGCCCACCTGGGCGCGCACCTGTTCGATCTCGCGGAACAGCGCCGGCGCGTCCGCGGGCGTGAGGAGCAGGCCGTCTTCCGGGCCGGGTGGGCGTGACGAGAAGGGCAGGCGCAGCATCGCCCAGCCCGCGACGGGCAAGGGCAGGGCCAGCGCCCCGGCAGCCACGCCCAGCGCGCCGGGCAGCGCCGCATACAGCCACAGCGGCGCCGTGCCCAGCGCCAGTCCCGCGCCGGCCAGCGCCGCGTCGCCCAGCAGCAGCCGGGACGACAGCTTCCATCCGGACCGGCCCGGGCGCGCCATGCCTACTGCGCGTCCGGCTTGGGCGGCAGGTCCTCGGCGCTGATGCCGCCTCGGCCCATGTAGGCGCCGAACACCGTGCCGATGGTCTTGACCAGGCTGTGCGAATTCAGTACCTGCGACTGGATCTCGTCGATGCCTTCGTCGTCAGGCTGCAGCCGGCTGGCGTGCTGCGCCCATTCGATGGCGGCGAAGCGATTCTTCCTGGCGCCGCGCCCGTGTGCGTAGGCCAGCGCGATCTCGGCGCTGGCGCGCGCCGCGCGCCAGTCGTGATCCTCGTCCACCAGCGGACGCAGATAGGCGCGCACGCCTTCCTGCTGTTCCTGCTCGGTGCCGTGGTCGCGCAGCAGCACGCCGATGCGCAGCCGCGCCAGCGCGTCGGCGCGCGGCTCCTGGCGTGCGCCGTGAAGCAGGCGCAGAACCTTGTCCAGGTTCTCGCGGCGCGAGAAATCCAGTTCGTCGTCGAAGATGTTGCGATAGGCCATGTTGTACATGGCCAGCGGCGAGCCTTCTTCCACCGCGCGCTGCAGCCACTGGTCGCGCACCGCGTCGTCCAGGTAGCTGTCCGGCGTGTTGTCGCGGAAGCCCCGGTGGATGTCGTACATGCTGCTGGCCGCGTCCGCCACGCGGCGGTCCGCCAGCTGCCGCGTCAGGAAATAGCCTTGCTCATGGTCGCCGCCATCCCACAGCATGGCGGCCGCCGCCAAGACGTTGAAATCGTCGTCCGCCTGGTCCTGCGCCAGCACCGCGGCGCGGTCCAGCAACTGCTGCGCGCGCGCCGGGTCCTGCGCGAAACCCCAGCGGCCGTAGTGATGGGCCACCGCCGCCAGCGCCTGCGGCGTGGCCACGGTATCCCAATGGCACATGCGTTCCAGCACGCTCTTGAAGGCGCCGTCGTCGTCCGGCAGGCCGTGGATGATGCTGACGTGCGCGAAGCTGCGGAACGGTCCGTCCACGTCGCCGAAATAACGGTTCGGCGGAAATGCCGCCGCGCTCTGTGCGTGCAGCGCGCGCGCCTGGACCTGGTCCTCCAGCGAATAGCTGACGAACTGCGCGTAAAAACCCAGCGCCATGCCGCGCTCTTCCGGCCGCAGCTCGCGCTGCAGGAACGATTCGAACATCTCGCGGTATTCCGCCACCGCCTCGGCGTCGTCCGGCTCCGGATAATCGCCCATCGAATCGAGGATGCCGATCCAGCGGATCGCGTTGCGCTGCGGCTCGGACAGCGCCGCGCACAGCGGTCCGCCGGCCATGCCGTCGATGTCCTCATAGCTGCCGCCCCAGCGCGGACGCAGGTACTGCGCATAAGCCATCAGCGCGCCCAGGTGCCCGGGCCGCAGGTCCAGCGCGCGCAGCAGCCAATAATCCTTGGCCTGGTCCATCTCATGCTCGGCACGCTGCGCCAGGCCCGTGGGCAGGGCATCAGGCGTCTGTTCAGGCGTCAGGCGCGGCACGCCCAGCTCGACCAGATGGGCCAGCGCGGCGTCCATCATGCCCGGCTCGTCGATGTCTTCGTGCGTGATGGTTTCCGGCGCGTTGCCCAGGAACAGCTGGCGCAGCCAGTATGGTTCCTGGAAATGCGCGCACATCTGCATCATCGTCACGCAGGCCGCGATCGGGCGCGGCGACAGCGCCATCGCCTGCACCAGCGCGGCGGCGGCGCGTTCACAGGCCAGGGCGGCGCCCAGCCAGCGGTCCTGCGTCACGCTGTCGGCCCAGCCGTATCCCCGGATGTCGCCGGCGCGGCCGAAACAGAAATTGCCCAGCACCAGATGGGCGTGGTACGAGCCCGGGCTGGCCGCGATCCAGTCTTGCAGAAAGGCGGCGGCGTCCTGGAACGGGACCATGGAATAGTCGAACAGCGTGCCCGAGTTGGCCGCCTCGAAATACGGCGCACCCGGATCTTCGGTATCGGCCCAGTCCCGCTGTTCCAGCGCGTCGTAATAGGCGTCGATCTGGGCGTAGTCGCGGGCCTGGACCAAGGCGCGGAGGTCGCGGCGAATGGAGGTGAGGGATTGCAAGAGGCCACCTGAATCTGTGCGCGGGAAGGTCCCGCCGAGGACGCGATGATGCCTGATCCATGGCCGCGTTGGGGAGTTATGGCGACCGTATATGAATAAAGAATTCCAAAGGTAACTGCTGCCCACGCGGCAGGTGTGCAGATGCGCTGGCATGGCCGCGATCAAGCGCACCGCGCCCACGCGGACTCTCCGCCTTGCTCGGTATCATCACCAGGTTTTCACGGATCGGCCGCGTTCAAGGCCAGAAGGACTTTCGATGAAAATGCGTTCCGCTCGCGCGTCAGTAGCAGCGGTTGCAGTCCATGCCAGTTGCGCCACCGCGCGCTGGCGATCTACGGCGACCGGGGCATCGTGATCGAGACGGACGAGGACGGCGAGACCGAGGAAATGCTGGCGCCGCTGTGGCAGGACGTGAGCGATGCCCTGCTGTACGCGGCGATGGCGCAGGGCGCGCCGCAATACGTGGACGCGGGGACGAGGCGGCGCTCATGCGCGCGTGGCGGGCCTGCTACGAGCGGGGTAGGAGTCGCGCTTATGGTGATACGCGGCAGGTTCAGCTCGTCTGATCCGCATCCGGCTTGATGCCGGCCGCTGCCAGGCGCCAGCTGGGAATGCGGTATTCATACCAGGCCTGTTCCAGCGACTGGTAGCGCGCCAGCCAGGGGGCGAGGTGGTTCTCGATGTCGGCCGGCAGGGCCGCCAGCCAGTTGGCCAATTCTTGTTCGTTGTGGATCGTCAGCACGGCGCCGCTGCCCAGCGTGGGTTCGTCGATCAACCCGTCGCCCGGCTTCAGATAGGCGCGGCGGTACAGGCGCCCCTTGTTCCAGATCTCGGCCGGCACATAGACCGGCCATTCCCTTTCGCACGGAAAGGACGCGTACACGCCCAGGGACAGGTGCTGTGCATTGTCGAAGGAGCCGCGATAGCGGATCAGCTCCGCGCCTTGCTGCACCTCGCCGCAGGTCCGCCACAGGCAACGCTTGCCCTTTTTCTTCCAACCCGCGAAGGCCGGCTGCGCGCGCAGCAGGTCCATGACGGCTTGTTCCAGATCGGCGAGGGCTATCGACATGCGGGATTTCCTTGGACGGTTGAGGGGGCAGTGCAAGAGGCAGACGGCAGGGCGGGGATGCCGGCTTCGCGGGTCGCCTTTGGTCATACCTTGATGCCAATTCAAGCCGGGACCGGCCGCACTGGCGGTCAAAGTATCATGACCACATTTTCACGGATCGGCCGCGCTCAAGGCCAGAAGGATTCTCGATGAAAAAATGCGTTCCGCTCGCGCTCTTGTCTGCCGTCCTGCTGACGGCCTGCGGTCCCAACAAGATCGTCGCCGACCTGCCGTCGCCTGATGGCAAGTACCACGTCGAGGTCCGCCTCTGCCCGCAGCCCGGCTCGCTGACCTGGACCGAGAAGACGCAGGTCTCGGTGCTGCCCAAGGGCGCCACCGAAAAATGCCAGGGATCGCTGCAGGCCGTGGCCCAGTTCGACTCCTACGGGCCGCAGGATCAGCTACAGGTCGAATGGATCTCCGCCACCGAAGTCCGCGCCTGGCATCCGCAGTTCAATCCGGAATACGGCCCGCAGTCGGCCAACTACAAGCCCGACAACCCGATCAAGCTGATCTTCAAGCCCAAGCCCTAGGCGGCGCTCACAGCGTGTTCTTGTGGACCTTGCCGTCCTTCATGATCAGGCGCAGGTTCTTGTCGGGATCCGCCAGGAAATCGAGATTGGCTGAGGGATCGCCGTCGGCCACCAGCAGATCGGCCCAGGCGCCCGGCGCGATCCGGCCCAGCGCGCCGGGGTAGGGGTTGCGCTCGCCCGACAGCGCCAGCAGCTCGCCGTTGACGCCCGTGGCCTGGCCCAGCAGCGTCAGCGGATCGTAGAAGCGCGTCAGCTTGGCCAGCTGCCTGCCCTGCGTCGCGGTGTTGCGGGGATTGAACAGGATATCCGTGCCCCAGCCCGTCTTGACGCCGTGCTTCTGCGCCAGCGCATAGGCCTGGACCGTGCCCTCGGCCACCTGCTTCTGGCTGGCCTGCCGCTCCGCGTCGGGATAGGCGTTGCTGTCCTCGTCCTGCAGGAACGGCTGCAGGCTCCACCACACGTCCTGGTCGCGCATCAGGCGCACGCTGGCCTCGTCGGCCAGCTGACCGTGCTCGATGCACTTCACGCCGGCATGGATCGCGCGCTGGATGCCCTTGGGCGTGTAGACGTGCGTCATCACATAAGTGTTCCAGTCGCTGGCGGCCTCGACGCCGGCGCGCAGCTCGCGCTCAGTGAACTGGGTGCTGTCCAGCGGGTCGTACAGCGAGGCCACGCCGCCGCCCGCCAGCATCTTGATCTGGCTGGCGCCCAGCATCAGTTGTTCGCGCACGCGGCGCAGCACCTGGGCCTCGCCGTCGGCGATCATGGCCACGCCGGTGTTTTCCACCAGGCTCAGCGGCGCGTTGTCGGCGCGCGGCAGATCGCTGCGCAGCCGGAAATCCCCGTGCCCGGACGTCTGCGAGATCATCGCTCCGCTGGGATAGATGCGCGGGCCGTCCACCAGCCCCTCGTCGATCGCGCGCTTGAGCGCGAACGCCGGCCCGCCCGCGTCGCGCACCGAGGTGAAGCCGCGCATCAGCGTGCGCTGGGCTTCCTTGGCGGCCACCAGGTACAGATAGCCCAGGTCGGCCGTCATGGCCGTCATCTGCGGAATCGCCGCCAGCATCGTGTGCCAGTGCACGTCGATCAGCCCCGGCAGCAGCAGCTTGCCCTGGCAGTCCAGCACGCGCGCGCCTTCCACGGTGGCGGACGCCGGCAGCAGGTCGGCGATGCGCTTGCCCTTGACCAGCACCTGCACGCCCTCGCGCGCCGCCGTGCCCGAGCCGTCGAACAGGCGCAGGTTGGTCAGCAGCAGCGGGCGTGCGTCATCGGCCAGCGCGGTCGCCGCCGCCATCGCCGCCGAGGGCAGGGCGAAGGGCGCCAGCATGGCCGCCATGCCGCCCAGGAAATGGCGGCGCGACAGGTCCTCGGTCACGCGCTGGTGCAGCCGCTGGCACTGCGCGCTATGGCAGGCGCACTGGCGGGCGCGCAGCGGACCCAGGATCCGGGAAAACGGCGAGGAGGAATCGGAACGGTAAGTCATGGCTGGCCCGCCCTGTCACGGTAAGCCACCGCGACCATGGTCATCAGCAAGAAGGTGATCAGCACGCACAGCAGCGTGCCGACCACGCCATAGGCGATGCGCGCGCCGGTGGGGTAGTACAGCAGCGGTTGCAGGTCCATGGCGACGAAGCTGCCGATCGCCAGCAACAGCAGCAGCGCCAGCATCAGCGGCCAGCGCGGGTAGCGCATCGCCGCGCGCGCGTCGCGGAATCCATATTCGCCGGTGACCGCGACGCGCGGCAGGGACAGTCCCGCCACGGCTAGCGCGTACAGCACCGGCAGCCAGATCAACGCCATCAGCGCGGTCAGGCAAGCGAAGAAAACCGTGTCGTTCTTGCCGTCGAGCAGCGCGTACAGCACGAAGGGCAGATCGCCGCAGACGCGCGCCAGATAGGTGACGCCAATGGCCAGCGCGGCCAGCAGCACCAGGTGACGGGCCTCGCCGGCGCTGCCGCGCGCCGCGCCATCGTCGGCCGCGTGATTGACGACCCGGTGCCAGGCGTAGCTCATGCGCGCGAAGGCGATCAGGTTGACCAGCGCGAGCGCAACGAACAGCCAGTCGCGGAACTGGTACGGCTTGGGCGTCAGCAGGGCGAAGGGCAGCGACAGCGTGAAGACGGCCAGGGACCAGGGCGCGGCGGCCAGCATGGCGCGGCCCTGGGTGCGGATGGCGCTTGCGGTCGCCGCGATGAATCGGCGCGCTCCGGGGGTGTTCGACAAGGGATTCCTTTATCTGGCAACGAGAGGCTTAGTTTATACAGGTAGCGGCGCGTTGCGCGCCGGCGATCCGCGCGGGCGATGGAACGCATTCAGGGCAATTGCCGACTCAGCGCGGATGGATGCCATGCCCGCCGATCCGCGCGACCCGCCCGCGTTCTCCCTGAGCCAGTTCGAGTGGCTGGTGCATCGTCGTCAGCACGAGGCCGCCGGACGGCTGTTGCTGCTGGGCCTGCGCCGCCTGGACGAGCGCCATGGGGCGCTGCCTGCCGGGCTGTCCGAGGACGCCCGGGCGCATTTCCTGGCCCGCTGGGCGGCGGTCGTCGGCGCGCTGTTCGCCGACCCGGGCTTCCAGGTCTCGCGCGACGGCTTCGAGCAGTTCCTGACGCTGCAGCGCTGGCTGGCGGCCATCTTCGGCGCCACGCCGTTCGGGCATGCGGATCACGTGATCGCCGCGCTGGCCGGCGCGATGCCAGGGCGGGGCGGCGCACTGGCGTTGAGCCCGGGCGACTTGCTCAAGTACTGCGTGTTGTGCGTGCCGGATTCCGAACTGGACGTGCCGCTGGACGCGCTCTGGGCGCATGACGCGCGGGCGGCGGTTGGTCTGTGCATCGCCCGGCTGGCCGCGCGCCAGATGGTCACGCCTTCGGCCTGCGCGCGCCGCGAGACCATGCTGCGCTGGCTACCTCGCAAACTGGCGCAGCTTCCCGACCTGCGCGGCCTGCCGACAGCCGTGTTGCATGACGCGTACATGCATTGCAGTTATGCGCTGGCGGCGGACAAGCACGACATCAAGCGTGAGATCAACCGCCTGCTGCGCCAGCGGCTGCTGGCCGACGGACTCGACGACATGCGCGCCCATCCGCCAAGGCGGGCGCGACCCTTGATGCTGGTGGTGCTGGAGGCTTTCTCGGCGCCGCATTCCCTGTATCGCACGCATTCGTCGACCTTGCGCGCGGCGCGCGCCCGCTTCGAGCTGCACGGGGTGGCGATGTCCGGGGCCGTCGATGCGGTCGCGCGGACGGTTTTCGATCGTTGCCATAGCCTGTCGCCGCCGGATGCGGTGGCGCAGGCCGTGGCGCTGGCGCGCGAACTCCGGCCAGACATCATCTATTACCCAAGCATCGGCCTGTCGCCGCTGGCGGTCCCGCTGAGCAATCTGCGCCTGGCGCCGTTGCAGCTCGCCGCCGCCGGCCATCCCGCGACCACGCACGCGCCAGGCATCGACGCCATGCTGGTCGAGGAAGACACGCTGGGCGATGCCTCTTGCTTCAGCGAGCGCGTGGTCACGCTGCCCAGGGACTGCGTGGTGCATGTGCCGCCGCCCGGCTTCCAGGCCCGGCCCGCGTCGCCCGGCGTGGAGAGCCCGCATCCAGACCCGGAACGCCCGCTGCGCGTCGCCGTCTGCGCGACCTCGCTGAAGTTGAACGCCCGCTTCCTGGCTACGTGCCGGCGCATCGGCGAGCGCGCTTCCCGGGCCGTGCAATTTCATTTCTTCGTTGGCGACTGCCGGGGCGTGGCGCACGCGGCCCTGCGGCGCACGGTGACCGCCGCCGTGCCGCAAGCCCACGTACACGAAAGCATGCCCTACGAGGACTATCTCGCGCGCCTGCGCGGCTGCGATCTGTTCCTCGATCCCTTTCCCTACGGCAACACCAACAGCATCGTCGACACCGTCAGCCAGGGCCTGCCCGGGGTTTGCATGACGGGCCGCGAAGTGCATGAACGCCTGGACGCCGCGCTGTTCCGGCGGCTGCGGCTGCCGGAATGGTTGATCGCGGCCGATGCCGGGCAATACGAGCGGGCCGCGATCGGACTGATCGACGATGCGCGGGGCAGGGCGGCGCTGACCGCGATGATTCTCGGCAATGGCGGCGCCGATGCCTTGTTCCAGGGCAGGCCCGAGAGGTTCGGCCAGATCGTCGAGCATCTGCTGGCGCAGGCCCGTTCCGCCGTTCCGGACATTCCGCGCTGACGCGTGGAACCGAAGCACGCACGCGTCCACACAGCGTCACCCGACCGTGCCGCCCGGCGCGGCGAGGTCTTCGCAACCTCAATTGTTCGTTCAGGCGCCCAAGCACGGAGGCCGCATGCATTCTCAGTTCCGCATTCCACGCAAACAGCAACGACGCGTTCCGGCAGTCAGACCCGTCCATAGCCCGCTGTACCGTTCCTTGTTCCTGGGCATCGTGCTGGGCGCGGCCTTGCCCGTGGCGGCGCAAACGGTGGATGCCGTCAGGGTGGAGGGGGGCGCCAGCACGGAAGGCTTGCCCGTCGATGCCAGCCATCACGCGCCGGCCGAGCTGATCGTTTCCGGCAACGTGACGTTGCGCGGCGGCGATGTGGTGGCGGACACCGACAACACCTATGCCGTGCCCAGGCAAGACCAGACCGTCACCGGAGGCAGCGCCGCCTTGTCCGCCGCGCAGAACATGAGCGTGGCGGGTTCGATGGTGTTGTCGGGCGGCCAGGCGACCGCGCTCTCCGATTACCAGGATTACGAGGTTCCCGATCGGGGCGCGGCAAGGGGCGCGGGCGGCGCGACGACCGCGCGAATCGGCGGCAGTCTCGCGGTGGGTACGGACCTGGTCGTGCGGACGGCTCTCGCCTCGGCGTTCTCCTTTGATGGGCCCTACGCGTCGGCGCGGGCAGGCGCGGCGAGCCTGGAAGTGGGCCGGAATCTGAGCGTGGGCGGGGATTTCGTGATCGACGCCGCCCCGGTGGGCGCGATGCTGGTGTCGTCTAGCTCGGGCGCGGCCCAGGCGCTGCGCGAGGCCATCCAGGTGACGGTGGGCGGCGACGCATCCGTCGCGGGCCGCCTGGAATTGTTCGGCGGTCAGGCCCTGGCGGAAAACCAATCGTCCGAGGATGTCCTGGCCTCGGCCCGGTGGCGTCCCGTCACGCTGGACGTGGGCGGCAAGCTGGCCGTGGCCGGCGACACGACCCTGCATGGCACCGACGCCAACGTGATACGCATGGGCGATGCGCGTGCGGTCGGCGACGGCCGGGCATCGGATGCCGGCGTGATGCGGATCCGCGTCACCGGAGACAGCGTCATCGGAGGCGGCCTGGCGTTGCAGGCGGGCTCGGCGGACATCATGAATACCCGAAGCGCCTCGGATACCGCGCAGGCCACGGGCCAGTCCGTGCAGTATGTGGCGCAAGGCGACCTGCGCGTCGCCCAGGGCATCACGCTGCAAGCGGGATCGGCCAAGGTGGGACGCCCTGGGCGGGACATCAGGTTCAACGGCGTCGCCAAGGGGGGCAACAGCAGCCTGCAGGCGAGCGCCAACGTGACCAGCGATGGTCCGGTCAGCGTGCTGGCGGGCACCCATTACGTGGCTGCCCGACCCGCCGTGCTGCAGTTTCGCGAGACCGCCATGCTGGCGTTCCGCGAGACCGCCATCGATGCGCCCGCCTACGCCGCCGCCGGATCCGCCTCGCTGTCGGTGGCGGGGACGCTCTACATCCGTCACCAGGACGGACTGGTCGTGGCCGGCGAGCCTGGGGCCGCGCTGCCCGGCAACGCGATCGCCGGCAGTCCCTATGGTCAGGCCGTCTTTGCCGCCGGCGTGCTGCGCAGCCCGGCAGCGACCTTCAGTGACGCCAGTCGCGTCAGCATCGGCACGCTGGATCTGCGCGACACCAGCACCCAGCTGACGTTCGACAACACCCAGCCCTACAACGCCGCCACCGGCCAAGGCGTGCAGCTGGGCCAACTGCTGTTCGGCGGCGGCAACGCGCTGACCATCGCCGGCAACGGCGGCTTCGGCTTCCAGGGCGGCATCACCGTGCTCGGGTCTAATGCCGCCTATCAGGGCCCGGCCCTGTCCGCCAACGGAGGCCAGCTGAGCTTCCTGCTGCCCGCCGACGCCGTCAACGGCACCACCATGCTGCGCGCCAGCGCGCCGATCGCCACGCAGGGCGCCACCGTGGCCATGCAGGCCGCCGGCCCGCTCAAGCGCCTGCTGCCGAGCGACCGCATCACGCTCATCAGCGCCACCACCGGCACGGTCGCCAACCCGGGCTCCCACATCCTGGAGTATGGCGCGTACCGCTACCTGTTCGATGTGCAGAGCGCGTCCGCGCTGACCGCCACGTTGGCCGCCACCAATCTGACGCTGGCCGCCAACAAGCTCTACCCGCAGTCCATCGGCGCCGGCATCGGCGCGCTGGCCGACAGCGGCGGCATGCTGTCGGCCGCCGACCTGCGCGGCCCCGAGCGGCGCGGCCTGTTCTTCAGTCCGGACCTGGGCCACACCCGCTACACCGACAAGAACCTCAAGCTGGACCGCGCCAACGCCGTGTTCGGCTACGCCCTGGGCGGCGCCACCGCCGCTGGCGACTACGTGGTGGCGCCGCTGGTCGAGGCCGGGCGCACCCGCTATCGCGGCCAGGCTTCGTCGGGCGGCCTGTCGGCCGAGGGCAAGGGCCGCGTCGACAACGTCGGCGTGGGCATCCTGGCGCGCTACTGGTTCCTGGGCGGCACGTATGCCGAGGCCTCGCTGCGCAGCGGACGCATGCGCGGCAGCTATACCGACGACATCGACGGCAGCACCAACTACCGCAGTCGTTCGAACTATTGGGGCGCCCACGCCATGCTGGGCCATGTGATGCCGTTGAGCGAGCGCGGCCAGCTCGACGCCTATGCCCGCCTGCAGTGGCAACGGCTGGGCGGCGATTCCGTGCGCAACGACGCGGGCGACCAGCTCAGCTATGACGCCACGCAGGCGCTGCGCACGCGCCTGGGCGCGCGCTACGTCTACGCGGCCGGCGACCAGACGCGCCTCTATGCGGGCGCGGCCTGGGAGCAGGACGCCAGGACCGAGGTGCGCGCGCGGCTCGATGGCAAGGCCTTGCAGGGCGCGGACACCAATGGCGGCGCGACGGTGCTGGAAGCGGGCGCGCGCTGGGAGCCATCGCCGTCCTGGTCGCTGCGCCTGAGCGCGCAAGGCCAGTTCGGGGCCAGGCAGGGAATAGGGGGAGAGGCTTTCGTCTATCGGCGCTTCTGAGGCGGGACGCCGGCAGCGCTCAGGTCGGCAGATGGGCCTCGACCGTCTCCAGGATCTGCATCACGTATTCGCCGCAAAGCTGCGCCACGAAGGGCGGGGTCCAGGCCGCATCAGCCTGGACCAACCGCGCGACAGCGCGCTCACGCCGCTCACGTCCTCGCGGATCTCCGCCGGAAACGCGGCCGCAAGCGGATCCGTGAGCGGCGTGTCGCGTAATGGAAAGAGATCGGTCATGGAACGAGACGGGCGCGGATGGACGCCGGGGATAATCCGGCATCCCCACCTGATTATCCCGCGCGGCTACTTCCGATAATTGCTGGCCTCGCGCTCGCCGGCCCATTTGCGCAAGGCATTGATGAACTCAGGGCAGACATTGCCGTCCACCTGGCTGTCGATGATGATGCTGTTCTGCATCCGCATCACCACCTTGCACTCATATACCTTGGTGCGATTGCCGTAATACCCGCTATTGCTCTGCTGGAATACCGGCGTGGCCGCGGTGGTCGCCGTGGCCGGAATCATGCCCACCACCTGCTGCGATGAGCCGGTGGACACCCATTCGGTATACGGCGCGGTCTGGTAATCGGACCAGACCAGTTCCATCGTGTTGCCCACCGCGCGCTTGGTCGACGGCTCGCCCAGCGCGGTGATCGCATCGGCCACTGGACGGCCCTTCATATTCTTGGCCACGTTCACGCTGGGCGACAGCGACAGCCCCTGCGAGAACATGTTCGAGATCGAGGGCAGCGTCGAACTGCCGCCCGTCGGCATCAGCGCGCAACCCGCCAGGGCGGCCGCCGCCAGCAACACCGGCAGGGCCTGCGCCGGCCGCCATACCGAACGAAGTCGCGATGTCTTCATAATGCGCTACGTGCTCCCTCTATATCTGGCGTGCTGCCGCTGGCGTACTGCCGCCGGCCTATTACCAATGCGATCGACAGGCGCGGGAAAGTGCCGCGCCGAAGGTGCGTCATGTTAACGGAAAGACCGCGCCATATTGCATGACATAACCCTTGAAACTCGTTAAGTTCTGTTTCCAAACGAGCGCGCGCCGCGCGCGGGAGTCAAACACCTGCGTGATAACATTCGCGCGTTTCGTGGCTCGCGCATATTCCATCGCGCGCTCGCGAAAATGCCTTGTTTCCAGCACGCCGCACCTTACTTACTGGATACCGCAAAACGATGATGCCCGCGCGTCTGCTTGCCCTGTTCCGCGCCTCCGGCGCCGCCTTCGCCACCGCCGGCGCGCTTGCCCTGTCCATGCTGGCCGCGCCCGCCGCCCATGCCGAGGCGCTGTACGGCGCCGTCGCCACCGATGAAGCCCAGGCCAAGCTGTATTGGGTCATGCCGGAAACCTCGGCCGGCGAAGCCAAGCAAGGCGCGCTGGCCAAATGCAACAAGGCCGGCGCCAAGGGCTGCAAGAGCGTCACCGCCTTCTCCGACAGCTGCGTCGCGCTGGCGCGCAACTCGCGCAACGATCTGTTCTGGGGCAATAGCGTCTCGGCCGAAATCGCCGCGAAGAAAGCCATCCGCACCTGCACCAACGACAGCGCCGACGGCAAATGCAAACTGGCCGCCATGCCGCTGTGCGCCGGCCCCGGCTATAGCGAAGCCGACCTGAAGGCCCCTTACACCGCCACGCCCGCCCAGCTCGAAGCGCTGTCCGCCAAACTGGATTCGCGCGGCTACTGGGGCTCGGTCGCCGAAATGGAGACCGGCGCGCTGACCTACGCCGACGGTTATCCCACCGAGAAACAAGCCGTCGATGCCCTGCTCAAGTGGGAAGACTGCAAGGGCTGCCGCACCGTGCTCACCTATACCGACACCTGCGTCGGCATGGCCTGGGGCAAGGGCAGCGAAGGTCGCGGCACCGGTTTCACGGCGCTCAACACCGACCCCGTCGCCGCCCGCAATGAAGCGCGCGCAACCTGCAACGCCAAGAGCAATGGCCTGACCTGCGTGGCCACGGTGCGCTGCTCGGGGCGTGCGTATATCAGCGGGTATAAGGGCGAGGACGAAAAGGCGAATTGATCGCCGCTCGCAACGCAGCCGGTTAGCCCCAATAACCGGCGGCATTCGCCCGACCACGGCCCGCCGATTCCGCTTTGGCAGGCCGTCTGATTTACCTCATCAGCGTTTCCCACGATTATCACGGCCGGATAATCGCGCACAGCCTGGCGATGTACTCCTGCCCTGATCCCCGCTCTAGCAGGAGTCCCGCCCATGTCCGAACACCACCAATTCCTGTTTCCGCGCGACCTGCACCTGCCGCCGCCCGACTGGCGCGCGCTGGAAGCCAGATTGCTGGAAGGCGGCTACGTGCTTGAACCGCGCGGCCAGAGCATTCCCCAACGCGCCCTGATCAACCTGAGCTTCGGCCTGGCCAGCCTGCACGAAGGCTCATACCAATACGACGAACACATGCGCACGCCCGGCGACGTGATCGCCCTGTATGCGCGCGCCGGTTATCTGCCTCCGGACATTCCGATCCGCCATAACGACACCCTGGAAGAAACCGTGGCGCTGCTGGCCAGCCATGGCGTCACGCTGGGTGATCTGTATGCCGACGACGAGGGCAGCGATTGGCATAGCCCGCAATACTGCCTGGGACCGGCGGCCAGGGAATATCTGAGCGCCGATGTGCGCGCCGACCATGACGCGGATCCCCGGAGCATTCCGCTGATGCTGCTGGCCTATGACGGGCCGTCGCCCCGCGTCGCGGTGGGCGAGAATTTATGCGAGCCGAGTTTGCCGGGTTCGGATGAACCGCTGGAGTCCTTGCCGCCGTTCGGTTCGCATATCGATTTCATCGGAGCAGCGTATGAGGATCCGGGCGTGCGGTGGCACTGCGCGGAGGCTGGGAGGGATTACCGGATCCTGGAGCTGGATTGGCATTTCAGCCTGGCGATGGGGTTTCGGATGGTGAGGCTGGAGGGAGTGGATGAGGCGAGTGCGCAGGGGCTGGCCAGGATGATCGGGAAACTTGCCGGGCTGGAGATGGTTTGCAGTCATCGGCATTTGTAAATCTGTCATGCCGGCGCTGGCTTCCCGGTGTGCTGCGGCCAGCGGCCATCCCCTTGAAAACGCCGAATATGCCGCAGGCGCATGCCGCGAATTCAGACCCGCGGCTTGATCGAAGCGATTTGCTATTCTCGTCGAACCACCTTGGCCGCGCGGTTTGACCCGCGCCTTGCCCCATCCAGTGCAGCCTCACCCACCATCGACCATGACGCCCTCGTTGAAAAAACACCGCCCGTCCGTGCAGCGCATCCTCGCGGACGTCGCGTCCCTGAGCCATGATCAACGCTACCGGCGCATGGTCGAACTCGGTCGTGCCTCCCTCACGGATGCCCATCTTGTCGAAGACCTGAAATCCCTGGCGCAATCGGAGATCCATTACGAGCGGCTGTTGGCGCTGATGTCGGCCAGCGGTTCCTGCGCGGAGGATCTGATTGTCACGATGCTCGCCGATCCCTCGCCCATGCTGGCATCGCGCGCCGCCCGATTGGCCGCGCGGGCCTTGCCCGATGAGATATTGATCCGGCTGATGCCGGACCTGACGAAGCCATGCCGCGTGGATCTGGCCTGCCGGCTTTGGCAGTCCGGACGCGGGCAGGTGAATGACGCCGTCTACCCGACACTCGAAGGGACCGCGCGCCGTCATCTGCTTTCCTGGACGACCGATACATTCATCGAGCGCCATCTGGACGCCGAGCAGATGGCCGCGCTTGAAGCGCCGCAATGGGCGACGTTGGCCCAACGCCTGCCCGGATTCGTGCGCGACAGGCTGAACCATGCCCTGGAGCAGTCCGGCAATCCGTCCTATGTCCTGCGCCTGGCCGTCCGGGCCTCGCTCTATCGCATGTTGCGCAGCGACCCGGATGCCGGCTTGAGCCTGCTGCGCGTGGCGTTCACCCGGATGCCGGTCCATGACTTGCCGCTGGCGCGCTACGGGTCGCTGTTCCCGAAGGAAATCGCCGCGCTCATCGCGGGCCTGGGCGGCAGGCAGCGCATTGCGCTCACGGTGCAGACCCTGAAGCGCCTGGACGCGTCCACGCTTTGCGAATTGTTGGCGGCCGACGCGCTGCCCAACTTGCATGAAGTCTTCCCACACCTGAATGCCGGCCAACGTGACGCCCTCTACCGCCAGGGCGGAGAAGCCTGGCGCGAGCACAGCGGGGCGCTGCCGCTCGCCTTCGTGCAGGCCCTGTCCAGCGCGGCCAGGCAGACCGAAGCGCGCCACGCGTTCTCGCTGCGGCTGCTGGCAGCCGAGCCGATGGCGCGGTTGCCTTATCTGTCCTGCCTGCCGTTCCAGGAGGCGCTGGCCCTGGCCCAGCCCTTCCTGTCGCAACCCGATGGCGAGCTGCGCGCGCAGGCCGTGGCCGCGGTGGTCGGGGCGGGGCGGTACGAGGCTTCGAGCCTGCCCACCATCCTGGACTTCTGCCGCGCGCGTGAGAACGAGCAGGACCCCGTGCGCCTGGCCATGCTGACGGCCCTGGCGGCGCTGCCGCCGTCGCGCTGGGAAGCCGCGCATCTGCCCGGCTTTACCGCGCTGATCGATGCCGCGCTGCGCGCGCGGGACTGCTCGCACCAGACCATGGCGGCCGCCACACAGTGGCTGATGGCCATCATCGCCGCGCATGCGGCCTTCGTGGCCGAGACGCTGCCCCGTTTGGTGGAACGCATGGGCAGCATGGGCAATCTGCGCTATGGGCATTGGGAATCCCGCATGAGCGATGGCGAGTTGATCGGGATCGCCCCGCACTTGATGAGCCTGCTCGACACGTGGATCCGGCGGGAACGCGCCCCGGTCGCGCTGCAACTGATCTTCGGTTTCGGCTGCCGGGCGAAGGCCGTGGACCGGTTCATCGAGCTGCTCGCCGACCTGACCCAGGACAAGCGCGGCAACGTGGCCCGCTCGGGGCTGGAGGCGCTGACGCGGCTCGGACTGCGCAAGCGGGCCGCCGAATTGATTCCCCGGCTGGTGCAGGACGATCCTAGCTGGATCCAGGTTTCAGCGGTGTCCTGGCATCTGCATCTGCACAGGCAGGACCTGCTGACGCCATTCCTGAGCGCGCGCGTCTACAAGGGGCGCTTTCCCAGCGGCAAGGCGGCGTTTCTGCCTGCCTTCGACAGCGGCTTCTCGCGCTGGACGGCCGCGCAGCAGCAATGCTATGCCGACGAACTGGTCAAGATCCTTACCAGCACACAGCGCAATGCCTGGGAACTCTACGGTTCGGTCGAGCGCTACGCGGCCATGCCGTCCATCGACCTGGCGCCGCTGGTTCATCTTGCGCGCCTGGACGCGCCTGACCAGGGACTGCGCGACAAGACGCTGGAGGCGCTCGGGCGCGCCGACTCCGGGCGCGGCGTGGCCGAGCTGATGCAGGCGCTGGATGACAACCGGGCCCGCGTCGCCATCTATGCCTTGCGGCGATCCCTGATGAACCTGCGCCCGTCGCAGGTGCTGGACCTGCTCGCCCGCGTGCCGCGAGGCAAGGTCACAGTGGCCAAGGAGATCATCCGGCTCGCCGGCGATCTGAGGACGGACGACGCCTTTGCCTTCCTGGCCCGCATCGAAGGCGACGGCAAGCTGCATCCGGACGTGGCGATTGCCTTGATGCGGGCGTACTGGAATTTCCTCGAACACCCCGACGTCTGGCAGCGACTGCATGCCGCCGCGCGCAGCGAGCAGCCGGCGCTCGCGCGCGCGACCATCCGCATTCCGCCGACGGGACTTTCCCCGGACGGCCAGCGCGCCTTGAGCAGGCATCTGGCATTGCTGCTCGGACATGCCGATGCGCAAGTCCGCAAGGAAACCCTGGAAAGACTGATCGCGATGCCGCCCGGCGAAGGCGAGCCCTCGCTCTATCAAGCGCTGGCCGCGCAGCTCGATGACGTCGATGTCTCGCGAGTTGAACTCGCGGCCAGCGCGCTGCTGGGCATCCATGCAAGAAACCAGCCGCGTGAACTGGCCAGCAGTTTCGCGGCCGCGACGCGGGCACAGTCATTGGCCGCCATCGTGAACTCGTACCGGCGGCAGACGCGATCTGGCTTGCTGGAACTGGGCGCGTCGGCGAGCCTGCTGGTCGAGGCCTTGCTGGCCAGGCGCTGGCATCCGGGACTGGCGCTCCGGCTGGCGTTTTCGGTATTGAATCCGGAGGCCGCGCTGGCGATTGCGCGGCAGTTCGATGCGGCGGAATTGATGCACCCTGGCGTCGTTGGAGACGTCCTGGACGCGCTTTCCGAGACGGTGACCGGCGCGCGCCTGGAAGCGCTGGCCCAGGTTGAAGCATCGCTTGGCGCCGAGCGCAACGCCCGCATGCGGCGCATCGGTCTGGGCATGTTGTGCGAAATGTCGGCCCGTTGCGGATGGACTCCGGAGATGCGCCAGCGGCTGTTTGCCTATCGGCAGGACAAGGATGCCTGGGTATCCGACGCGGCCGACCTGATCACCTATCCGGATGAGTTTGCAGAATGAAGAGATTCCTTGTGGCCCACGACTATGGCATGGGCTCTCTGTGGTGGTGGATCGAGGCTCCCTCGGCAGAGGCGATCATCCAGACCTATGCCGAAGTCATGATCGTCGAGCCGGCCGACGGGGAGACGGAGAGATTCGCGGACATTCCGTCGCTTCGCATCGGCGATCCTGCGCCTGCGGGGCTTGATGATCTGGAGGAGCAGCGCCGGGCTCAGCGGGCCAGCCCGAAGTTCGGGGCGCTGGTTGGGCGCGGCAGCGTCTATATCAGGAAGGATTATCCCGAGGAACAGGAAATCTACTTCTTCGAGTACGACGAGCAGGGGTATCGCACGCGGCAGGTTGTTGTGTCGGCGGATGGAGAAGCGGAATGCAGTGGGCCGGAGGATTGGCTTTTCAATCCGCCGGAGGATTTGTGGGATCCGGAGCTGGCGGAGTGTGAGATTGCGCGGGAGGAGTTTGATGGGTGGTGGGGAAAAGCGCGGCCAATGGTTTGATTGCTTTCGAAAAAATTTGAGAATTTAGACTAAAAATGCAATGGTTGATAAAGTGATTTTGAATTCGATTTCAGTGCTTTTGAAATATATGGAAGAGATGATCTGCGCGGAATGACAGTGTTGTCCGAGAAGATAAATACTTCACTTCCCTTGTAGGCACGAGACGCGTTGTATTGCAATTGATATAGGAATTTTCGACGTTCTGAGTAGTGTTCCAGTATTGGTGGCACTCCATCGTATGAAACTACCCAATTTACCCGATTTATTTTTTGGATTTTTTTGGCTATTCGGCCGTGGTCTTCAGGGTTGTAATGGTTCAAATAAAGTCTATTCGCCTTTTCGAAATATGGTGGGTCGCAATATACCAGGGATTTCTTCGGCAGTTTTTTTACTGCTGTCGCGAAAAAACTCTCGGCGTCGAGGTTGTAGAGCGTGATAGATTCCCGAAGGGATGCGATCAATTCAATTCTTGTTATAAGCTCATTTCTTGGAAATCTGGCATCTATTTTCCATTTTCCAGACTGATTAAGTCCACCGATGACGCCACCAGTTAATACGCCTGATCTGTTCGTTCTGTTAAGGTAGAAAGTGGAAAATCCAACTTCAAAATCGGTGTGATCTTCTGGATGGCGCAGTACTTCGCGATGTGCCTTCCATTCGTCCACATTCAAAAGCGAGCGGGATATTTTGGAGCAAAAATTATCGGTGTGATCGAGGATAGATCGCCAAAATGAATAGACATGATGCGAAGAATCATTGAGGTGAACGTGTCCAACGTGCCCGTCCACCAGAAGCTCCATCGCGACACCAGCACCACCTGCGTATGGCTCAACATAATGTCCACCCTCAAGATCATTTGCCTTGAGGAGCTCTAGCACAAATGGGGTGAGCTTTTGCTTTCCGCCTGGGTACCGTAATGGAGTTCGGTTTTGAGCCATGATATTTTTTCTCGTTACTTGTTCATATGATCAAGGAGCGGGAAGATATTTGAAAACAATATTGGAATATCGTTTGGAATAATGGTGAACGAAGAGTTGTGAACAAGTTGATTCATGGAGGTTAAAGATAATATCCCATCTTTGCGTTGAATTTCTGTGAGCGGTCCGTGAAGGAGTCGCTGCATTTGTTTGTCAGAACCATTTTGCGTCAAATGGGAAACTACGTCTCGTAGAACATCGGAAAGCGTACGGTCAGTGCCGTCAGCTTTGGTCGATTTTGGCGGGGTAGGATCAGAGGCGTGGTCTTGGCAATATGCTTTAGCTGATATTTCAAACATGCTTCGAAGTAAGAAGCAGAATGCGATAGGATTGTCTTTGAGTTTTAGTTTAAGCGCTTCTTTTCGCAAGGTTTCAACTTTTGATCGGTTTGGGCCAAAGAGTTTCAACGTGCGCAAAGATCTTCTCACTGAGCGCTCATCATTAGTTGCTGTAGTAGCTGGTTTTCCAGTGGGTGAGGAGCCCGGCGATGGCTTTGCTCCGCTCGGCACGCCATTGTTTCCAGCGCCACCATTAGTCGTGCTTGAAGAGCCACTTCCAGATTGAGAGGTAGATGTAGAGGACGGATTAGATCCCGTTGTGTTACTTCCTGAATTTGCTGCGGAAGGTCCATTAGGTGGACTTCCAGGTGTGCTCGCTCCGCTGGGGGTTCCAGGATTGCCTGAGGATGTTATCGGGGGAACGCCGAAACGGAGTGCAAAGTCCGCTGATTCTCGAATGCTTGTAAACGTTAGTGATTCTACGCCAATGGCGTAAATTATCTCGTCCAGTGCCTTTTTGTATGCGATTTTTGGATAATTTTTTGCAAGTTCTGGGCTGGTGTTGACTGAAAATCGAGGGGAAATCTTTTTAATTGCCTCGTCAAGAACGGTCAGGTTGTATTTTCCCGCCCACCGTGTCTTTTGCTCTGCAGTCAGATTCTCGCCGTGCGTAAGGTATTTTTCAAGCAAGTCTAAACCAGGCTCGGTAGCGCCATTTGCAATTTTATTATGCCGTGCGCGTGCCACTGCTTCCCAAGAGTCGCGGCCTGCTTTTTGTCCTTTGCCATGCGTACGGGTGACGATCCGGTCAACTAAATCTTCTTCTGATTCACTATAAACTGTGCAGGGGACTTTTGAATTCTCTTCTTTCCATTCTTTTGGCAGATTTTTGATGCGTTCAGATAGTTGGTGCGGCAAGTCTAGTGAGGACGTCTTAATGTGTCCTAGGATGATTTTTAGAGAGGCAACTCGCCGATTTCCCTCTCTTACTACCATCTTTCCGTCAGGGCTCTCAAGTACAATTATATTTTCTGTTGGTAGGTAGCCATCATCAAGCAAGCTTTCCATCAATCCCCAAAAATAATCTGGGCTTATGGAAATCATGGCTTTTGTTGCTTCCAGCTCGCTTTTTTGCGGAACTGTACGGAAGTTGCGCAGGTCGATGGCCAAATTATCAACAGCTAAGAGCATTATCTTTGACATGATTCCTGTCCGGGGTTTTGCCAACTCTGTAGTAGTTAAAATTGCAATGTGGCCTAATATTATTTTTATATGCCTCATTGTTTGAGGTTCTTCAGTGCCACAAATGAGACGCTAAGTCGTGCACAAAAACGAATCGCCGATCTTAACTAATATTTCCGGTTTCTTCCAGAGAAATGATAGGAAATCTGTTGATCTATTTGAGATTCTGTCTAAATTCGACGAGGTGTGGGGGAGATTTGGTTCCACTGCGCCGGCCTTGGTTTGGGAAGTTTAAGTGCTCGTTTTGAGTATAATTTACCAGAATGTGAGATTGCAGCAGGCTCGCACGGCAAGCCTGCTCTACTAGATGCAGGCTTGCCTACTTTTGATAAGTTGATTCAATGAATTGGCTTCTGCTCTATAGCGATTTGAAACTCTCGGGGCGATTCCTCCAGAGCAGCCCCCACAACATTCCCAACGTAATCGCAAAGACTCTCAATCCCGCCAAGCAAATTGGACACAATCCAAGGATCCAGCGGTTGCATTCCAGTGCTATCCGGCTCGTTAGCGCTATTACCAACAATCCGGCTTATCGCCCAAATCCCCAGGCAAGTCCGTTCGATCTTTCGAAGATCAGCAAGCCGAACAAGGCCATGCTCCGGATCATCCGGAGTGGCCCAGCGGTCTAGGGTATAGGGGTGGTCATTCATCGCGGCCTCCGGCGTTAAGCCCTTGCCCTCAGCCATTGAGGGTGGGCGGGCACAAAGCCGGGTTGACAGACCGGTAACGAACGAAACCGGCGCACGCGAGCGTGCCCCAGCCAAGGCCCGCCCATAACAGGGACGTGCGTCAGCCTACGGACGTAAAAATGCCGCTATTGCAGCGGCCGTCCGCCGTTCGTTATTCCGGCTGTCAAACCGGGCGACCGTTGGTGCGATCGCAGGGCAAGTATAAGGCGCAACGCAGGAAAGCAAGCATGCCACAGCGTGGCGCTTTTATCCCTCTCCAATCCCTCGCCCCAAAAACAAAAGGACCGCAAGCGGTCCTTTACCCATTCAATCACAGCCCCCCAGCCTCACACCTCAGCCAGGAAAAACCGCTCCTTCAACTCCTGCAACCCAATCCTCTCCAGCATCTCCCGCAGCCGTTCCGCCGGCTTTCTTCTCGGCAGATCCTTGTACTGCGCGATGATCAGCTCGTTCTTCATCGAGTGTTCCCACCCAACCAGCTCGGTCACGCTGACCTGATACCCGTGCGCTTCCAGCTGCAAGCAACGCAGCACGTTGGTGATCTGGCTCCCGAACTCCCGCGTGTGCAGCGGATGCCGCCAGATTTCCGCCAGCGGATCGGCCAATGCCTTGGCCTTGTTCTTGCGCAATACCGACGCCACTTCCGCCTGGCAGCAGGGCACGACCACGATGTACCTGGCCTTTTTCTCCAGCGCGAAACGGATCGCGTCGTCGGTGGCGGTGTTGCAGGCGTGCAGGGCGGTGACCACGTCGATGGACGGGGGCAGTTTGTCGGAGGTGATGGATTCGGCCACCGACAGATTCAGGAAGGACATGCCGCCAAAGCCCAGGCGCTGGGCCAGTTCTTCCGACGATTTCACCAGCTCTTCGCGGGTTTCGATGCCGTAGATGTGCGAGCCTTGCCGCTGCGCCTCGGGCTGTTCCTTGAAGAACAGGTCATACAGGATGAAGCCCAGGTACGACTTGCCCGCGCCGTGGTCGGCCAGGGTGACGGCGCCGCGTTGCGCCTGCACGTCTTTCAGCAGCGGTTCGATGAACTGGAACAGGTGGTAGACCTGCTTGAGCTTGCGGCGGCTGTCCTGGTTCATCTTGCCGTCGCGGGTCAGGATGTGCAGGGCCTTGAGCAGTTCGATCGACTGGCCGGGGCGGATGTCGTGGTTTCTTTCAGGCATGGGGCAAGGCAATGCGCCCCGCTGGGAGCGGGGAGCGGGGCGCGGGGGAAGGCGGAAAGTGGCAGTTTAACGCTTCCACGGGGTGGCCGCGTGGTCCGGCAGGCGGTGGGCGGGGGATGGCCGCGTTGGCGGCGGCGGTGGATTCCGGGGGCGGTTTTGTTGAGCAAGTCAGCGGATGAATTGCGGGAAATCGGCGGCGGGGAATCGTCCGAATTCACGCCAATCCGCGTCGCGGGCGGGAAATTTGCCCGTAGTCTTGCCGCTTTGCCGCCGCGCGGCTCCCGGGCCGATCGGGCTTGTGAGCCTTGCGGCGGGTGTTAGCGGCCTGACGGCCAAGGAGTCCTTGAATGCAACGTTCCACGCTGATCCTGTCCCTGGCGCTGTGCGCCATTCCTTACGCGGCGCAAGCAGAGACTTGCAAATCGACCACCGAGAGTGAAATCGCGGATCAGTTCGAACGCTGGAACGACATGCTCAAGACGGGCAATCCGGACAAGGTGGTGTCCATGTACGAGGACGACGCGGTGCTGCTGCCCACGATGTCCAACACGCCCCGGCTGACGCGAGATGCCAAGCGCGATTATTTCGTGCACTTCATGGAGAAGCATCCGGTGGGCAGCATCAACAGCCGGGCGGTGCGCATCGGTTGCAACGATGCCATCGCCAGCGGGCTGTACACCTTCAAGTTCGAAGACGGCCGTTCGGTGGCCGCGCGCTATACCTATACCTACGCGTGGAACGGCCAGGACTGGCGCATCACCAGCCATCATTCCTCGGCGATGCCGGAGCATTGAGCGGCGGATGGCGGCCGGGGGGGGGGGGGGGGGGGGGGGGGGGGGGGGGGGGGGGGGGGGGGGGGGGGGGGGGGGGGCGG
>NZ_JBICCO010000071.1:0-35419 GCF_043119405.1 Achromobacter sp. 413638 | reverse complement strand
AAGATCACCGGCCGCGTCGCTATAGTGATAGGTGTCGACCGCGTTGGCGCTGCGCAGCGCCCGCTGGATCTCGCCGCTGGCCTGCACGATGCGCGCGGTCTCGCCATCGATATGCGTGAGCCTGGGCAGGCCATAGGGCGTGGGCCAGCGCTCGATGACCACCACGCGATAACCCGCGCGTCCCAGCATCGAGGCCGCGACCAGGCCGGTGGGTCCGTATCCGACCACCGCCACGTCGTAGCGCGCGGCCTCGTCCGCGCCATGCGCCTGTTGTTCTGACGTCATTTCCGTCTCCTTGATTGTCTGTGTTGTTGTCTCCCGCCATTCGCGCGGGATCGTGTTCAGTATTCGCGCGGCGGCGCCCCGTCGAAGGCATCCTGCAGCAGCGCGCGCAACGCGCCGCGCTCGACCGGACGCGGATTCCGATACGGATTCGCGACGGCGAGGTCGGCGGCCCGGTCCAGGTCGGCCATGCGCATGCCGATGTCGGCCAGCGACAGCGGCGCGCCCACGGCGCGCGCAAAGGCGTGCATGCCGCGCGCCGCGTCCTCGGCGCCGAGCGCGCGCGCGATCCGGCGCATCGCCTCGGGCGCGGCGGCCGCGTTATAGGCCAGCGCGTGCGGCAGGATGATGGCGTGCGTCTGCGCATGCGGCAGGTTGAAGCTGCCGCCCAGCGTGTGGCAAAGCTTGTGATGCAGCGCCATGCCCACATTGCCCAGCACCGTGCCGCACAGCCAGGCGCCGTACAGCGCGTCGCCGCGCGCGCGCGGATCGGCGGCGTCGCGCCGCAGGCCCGGCAGGCCGCGCGCCAGCGCGGCGATGCCTTCCTCGGCCATCAGGCTCATCACCGGATTGGCATCCGCCGCGTACAGGCCCTCGGCCGCGTGCGCCATGGCATTGATGCCACTGGCCACCGACAGGTCCACCGGCAGGCTCAACGACAGCTGCGGGTCGTACAAGACCGTCCGGGGAAGCACGCGCGGATCGGTGCCCGTGCGTTTGAGGCCGTTCTCGGTCACGCCGTAGATCGGCGTCATTTCGCTGCCCGCATAGGTGGTCGGGATGGCCAGGATGGGCAGGCTGCTTTCCAGCGCGATCGCCTTGCCCAGCCCGACCGTGGAGCCGCCGCCCACGGCGACGGCGCAATCCGCGCCGCGCGAGCGGGCGAACTCGCGCGCGTCCCGCGCCACTTCGATCGGCACGTGCATCGCCGCCCGGTCGTAGACGCCGACGGCGCGCGCGCCCAGCCGCTCGGCGACCGATTCGGCCACGGCGCGCTGCTCCGGCGTGCACAGCACCAGCGCGCGCTGCGCGCCCAGCGCCTGCACTTCGTCTTCCAGATGGCGCAGGCTGCCCGCGCCGAAGATCACGCGCGCGGGGCGCGCCTGATAGATGAATTCCATGATTCCCCCCGTCACCGCGTGACGTAGTCCACCTGGTGGCGCGCGATCCGCAGGCCCGCCAGTTCCTCGCGCACCCGCGCATGCGCCGGGTGCTCCGCATAGGCGCGCAGCGCCTCGTCCGATTCGAAGTCCGCCACCAGCACCAGGTCGCAGGCATAGTCCACGCCGCTGACGTCGGCGCCGATCTCGACCCGCGTCATGCCCGGAATGCGGCCACGCAGCCCCTCGAAGGCCGCCTGCACGCGCCGGCGCGCCTCGCTCCGCTCGTCGGCGCTGCGGCCCGCCACTTTCCACATCACGACGTGCCGGATCATGCCGACGGCCTTTTGGGGTTCAGCACGAAGTCATAGTCCAGCGTGTAGTACGGCGCGTCCAGGCGCGAGCCGTCCGGCGCCAGGCCCGCGGGATGCCGGACCCAGTCGGCGACCAACGTAGAACGCACGCCGAACACCGCGTCGGATTCCAGATAGGGATCGCCGTCGCGGAACACATGCGTGATCAGCGTCTCGCAGCCCGGCGCCTGGATCATGAAATGCAGATGCGCGGGCCGCCACGGATGCCGGCCCAGCGCGGACAGCAACGCGCCGACCGGACCATCGTGGGGGATCGGATAGGGTTCGGCCAGTATCGAGCGGAAGGCATAGCGCCCTTGCGCGTCCGTGCGCAGCTTGCCGCGCGCGCGGTGCGTGATGCTGCCGTCGGCCGCCGGCGGCGACTGCACGTCATAGTGGCCGTCCTGATCGGCCTGCCAGACTTCCATCAGGGCATGGGCCACGGGCTTTCCGTCCACATCCAGCACCCGGCCGCGCACGAAGCAGGGCTCGCCTGGGGCGCCATTGGCGATGTCCGCGTCGCATGCGTACTCCGGACTGCCCTCGACATAGAACGGGCCGAACACCGTCGCCTCGGTACAGCCCGCCGGCTTGGCATGGTTCTGCGCCGTGACCAGCGTCGACAGGCCGAGCACGTCCGACAGCAGGATGAATTCCTGACGCTGGTCATCGGTGATGTGGCCCACGCCCGTCAGGAAGCCGATGGCGGCCTGCCATTCGGCTTCGCTCAGGCGGACCTCGCGGGCGAAGGAATGCAGATGCTGGACCAGACTTGTGAAGACGGTCCGCAACCGCTCGTCGCGGCAACCGCCGAGCGACGCGATCACGGCCTGCGTGATCGTGTCTTCGTTGAGATTGCGCATAGGGGTAGTCTCCGGATGTAGTTCTGCGATAGGTTGCGATAACATTAATTCCGTCTCGCCAAGGAAAAAAGACAGGTTTGCGGAGTTTTGTTCTCCGCTACGCGGAGAAATCACCAGCATGGACAGATGGGCCCAGATCGAGTTCTTCATCCAGGTCGCGGAACTGGGCAGCCTGTCCAAGGCCGCCGAACGGCTGGGCATGTCCAGCGCGGCGGCCAGCCGATGCCTGAACGCGCTGGAAGAACGCCTGTCGGCGCGGCTGGTCGAGCGCACCACGCGACGCCTGTGGCTGACCGACGTGGGCCGCGAATACCACCGGCGCTGCGTCGCCATCATGGGCGAGATGGCGGAAGCCGACGCCGCCGTCAACGCCGCCACGCTCAATCCCAGCGGCACGCTGCGCGTGACCGCATCCGTGTCCTTCGCCTCGATCTACATCGCGCCCGCGCTGCCGGAATTCCACAAGCGCTATCCCAACCTGGACGTGCAGATCGTGGCCGCGAACCGCTATCCGGATTTCATCGAGGCCGGCATCGACGTGGCCATCCGCACGCGCGAGCATGAAGGCGATTCCAGCATCACCGTGCGCAAGCTGGCCGAGACGCGGCGCGTGCTGGCCGCCTCGCCCGGCTACCTGGCCAAGCGCGGCGCGCCCGCCACGCCGGACGCGCTGTGCCAGCACGACCTGCTGGTCTACAACCTGGCCAACGATCCCTATGTGCTGCATTTCCAGCGCGGCGCGCGGACGCAGTCGGTGCCCATCAAGAGCGTGCTCGACGCCAACGAAGGACAGGTGATCCGCGCGGCGGCGCTGGCCGGGCTGGGCATCCTGATCCAGCCTCTGTACATCATTCACGCCGACATCGTCGCCGGCAAGCTGGTGCCGGTGCTGGCCGACTGGCGCCTGCCCGCGCTCACCATCAACATCGCCTACCAAAGCCGGCGCCATCAGCCGGCGAAGATCCGCGTGTTCACGGAGTTCCTGATGGAACGCTTCGAACGGCTGGGCTTTGCCCGCAAGTGGAACGAGATCGCGCGCTGACGCCGGCCAGGCCACAGCGCCAACAACTCCTTCGCCACGCGAAGAACTGTTCTTCCCCCCACGGACTTTTTCCACTCCAGACACACGGCCACCATTGCGTCTGCCGAAAAAGGCGGGCTCCGCGCCCGCGTTTCGGCAACCACGACAACGCAAAAAAACAACCTGGTCTGGAGACGCCATGACATACCCCATCACGCGCCGGCTCGGCGCCGGCCTGCTCGCCTGCGCGGCCGCCAGCCTCGCCCACGCCACCGAGAACGGACAGATCAGCTATCCGGTCGGCGTCAACACGGTGCTCAATGGCCTGCTGCCGCCGCCGGGCGCCACGCAGTTCTTCAATTACTCGATCTATTATTCCGCCGACAGATTCGCCGGTCCGCACGGCGGCAGCGCCGTTCCCGGCTTTCGCCTGGACGTGGTGGCGGAGACGCCGCGCATCGTGCACACCTGGGAGCGTGGCCTGGGGCCCTTCACGATTTCCAGCAGCGCGATCGTCCCGATCCAGCGCGCGCGCCTGTCCACGCCAGCCGGAACCGGAGCCAGGACCGCGCTGGGCGACGTGATACTGGAGCCGTTCATGCTGGGCTATGCCAGTCCTGCAAAGGACTTCCACGCCTTCTTCTCGCCCTCGTTCGCCGTGCCCACCGGCGCCTATTCGTCCAGCCGGATCGCCAATACCGGCCTGAACACATATGCCTTCCTGCCGTACCTGAGCATGAGCTGGCTTCCAAGCCCGCAATGGGAAGTCTCCGCCACGACGCTGATCGAAGCCAACACGCGCAACCGCGCGACCGGCTACCAGTCCGGTTCGGTCGCCGTGCTGGACTACCTGGTGGGCTACGCCGTCAGCCCGCGCCTGCAGCTGGGCGTGCAGGGCACATTGCTCAAGCAGTTCACAGACGACAGGAAGGACGGCGTCAAGGTCGGCGCGGACGGCTTTCGCGGCCAGGCGGCGGGCATTGGTCCGCAGCTGCGCTACATGTGGGGGCCGGCGTCCGGTATCGCCGTGAAGTACCAGCATGAGTTTGCGGTACGCAACCGGCCGCAGGGCGGCAAGCTGTGGGTGCAGTTCAGCTTTCCGATCTGAGCGCCCGGCGACCGCCCCGGCGCAGCATATGGACGTCAGGCGTCATGAATTGAAACGAATACGCAACCCGTCCCGCGAGGCGGGTTGCTAGCATCCTGGCTTTCCGTTCACTTGACGCATCCCGCCCATGAGCATCATTTCGCGTTTCTTCGGCCGCAAGGAACCGGCCGCCGACCAACCCAACGCCGAACCCGCCGCGCTGGTTTCCAATCCCGATCAGAAGGACGGCATGAGCCTGCAAGTCGCCTTCGCCGGCCCGCTACCGAACCAGGCCGATGCGCTCACGCGCGCCCTGCAGGCCTATCACCCGTCCATGGCCGACGCGCGCGCCGAACTCGATACAGGCGGCGACCATTGGCTGGGCCTGGCGGGCTGGGGCGAGCATGTGGTCCGCATGGTCGGCTTCAACGCGCCGCTGCCCGAGGCCACGGTCGAGGTCTGCGTGGCGCCGGCGCACTACCCCGCCGAGGTCAAGGCCGAGGTGCGCGCGCACGCCAGCCATGTGCTGCTGTACTACACCGGCCACGATGCAGATCCGCTGGAGCAATACGTGGCCGTGGCCGCGGTGGCGGGCGCGCTGGCCGAGGCCGGCGGCGTCGCCGTCATGAACGAGCATGCCCACACGTCGCTGCCGGCCGGCGTGTTCACGCGCGCCTCGCTCGGCGACGAGAGCCTGGAGCTGCTGCGCTCGCTGCCGCTGACCATGCTGTACTGCGGCTTCGTGAAGTACGAGGTGGAAGGCACCGAAGGCGTGTGGATGCGGACCTACGGCGCCGACCGCTTCGGCCTGCCCGACTTCGCCGCGCTGGCCGAGGGGCATCACCAGGGCGAGTTCTACTCGAACATCTTCAACAACATCATGGCCTATCTGCTTCAGAGCGGCGCCGAGATGGACGCCGGCCACACCATGCAGATCGGCGAGAACGCCTACCTGAAACTGCGCGAGCCCGACGAGCCCGAGTACTTCCTGCAAGGGCCGGGCCGCACGCTGGTCGCGGAGATCATCGCCGAGGACCAGATCAACCGGCCGGACGCCTGAACGCGACCGCGCCCGGCCTGCCGCGCCGGCCGGGCGAGCCCGTGTACTATCACCGCCGGATGACTTCAGGATGGACACCGATGGAACTGACCCTGCCCGGCAAGCTGCACAAGGCGCTGGAACGCGAGGCCCAGGATGCCAAGCGCACGCTCCACGCGCACCTGGTCCGCAAGCTCGAGAACGTCACGCCTCCGATCGACACGATCGACCCTCGCCCCCTGCATGCCAACCTGCCACGCCTGGCGGCGTATCTGGACCGCGTGCCCGGCGTGCGCGTGCTGTCCTCCGAAGTCACCCCCGACGCCTACTGGTGGGTCAAGCTCACCATCGACATCGCCGATCCGCTGGCATGGCGCGTGGTGCAGGAACTGGGCTTCGTGCTGAATGACCTGTCGCTGCAGGACAAGCTGCCCACGGTGTTCAAGCCGGTCTCGCCGCCGCCGTATCTCAATGGCGGCCCCGGGGAATGCCTGGCCTGGGTGATCGAATCCAGCTGGAACTACATCGATCCCGGCTGGATCGCCGACACGCTGGAAGGCTATCTGCCCCGCCCGGTGGACCAGCCCGGATCCTGGTCGGCGCAATAGACGCTGACGGCAGGCGACGCGGCAATCGCGATGAACCAGCTCCTGGCAATGCGCGCCTTCCTGCGCGTGGTGGAAACCGGCACCTTCGGCCATGCCGCGGACCAGCTAGGCGTGCCGCGCTCAACGGTCAGCAAGCTGATCGCCGACCTGGAAGCGCATCTGGGCGTGCAGCTGATGCACCGGACCACGCGCCGGCTTTCCGTCACGGCGGAAGGCCAGGAGTATTACCAATCCGCCGCGCGCCTGGTGGTCGAGCTGGACGCGGCCGACGGCGCGGTGCGAGGCCGCAAGCTCAAGCCGCACGGCCATGTGCGCATCGACGCGCCGACCTCCTTCGCCAATTGCCTGCTGATACCGGCGCTGCCGGACTTCCATCAGCAGTACCCCGACGTGACACTGGCCATCGGCATCGACGACCGGCCCGTCAACATCGTGGGCGAAGGCGTGGACTGCGCCATCCGCGCGGGCGAGCTGCGCGATCTGGGCCTGGTGGCGCGGCGCATCGCCGAGTTCGGCTATGTGACCTGCGCGTCGCCCGCCTACCTGAACCGCAAGAGCATCCCCGGGTCGCCCGCTGGCCTGGCGCAAGGACATGCGCTGATCGGCCATTTCTCGGCGGCCACCGGCAAGCTGCAGCCGCTGCTGTTCGAACGCGACGGCGAACGCCATGAAGCCGGCGACTGCGCGTTCTCCGTCAACAACGGCGATGGGCTGACGCGCCTGCTGCTGGCAGGCCTGGGCATCGGACAGCACCTGCGCCCCTTCGTGCAGCGCAGCCTGGACGCGGGCGAACTGGTGGAGATCCTGCCCGACTGGACGCGGCCCGCCGCCGCGTTCCATGCGGTCTATCCGCCCAACCGGCATCCCAGCGCGCGGCTGCGCGTCTTCCTCGACTGGCTCGCCAGCCGGTTCGGCTGAGAGGCGCGCTCGCTGCGCGCTCCGCCGGCCGCGCGCACTATCCATGGACGTGGATGATCCTTCCACGGGCGGCGCTTTTTCCGCATGGGCGGGGCCGATAGAGTGGGCGAACGGTGCCTGTGCGCCGCCCACCCGATACGGAACCTCCATGAACGACAACGCCCAGCCCGCCGTCCGCGCCAGGAAACCCTGGCCGGCGGTGTTTTCCATCGCCGTCAGCAGCTTCAGCCTGGTCAGCGCGGAGTTCCTGCCCGTGGGCCTGCTCAACGCGATGGCCGCCGACCTGGGCATCTCCGTCGGCACGGCGGGCCTGCTGGTGGCGGCGTCCGGCCTGCTGGCGGCAATATCGGCGCCCGCCCTGACCATCCTGGCGGGGCAGCGCGACCGCCGGCAGGTGCTGCTCGCGCTCAGCCTGCTGCTGACCCTGTCGAACCTGCTGTCCATGACGGCCACGGGCCTGCCGGCCATGCTGGCCGCGCGCGTGCTGCTCGGCATCGCAGTGGGCGGCTTCTGGAGCCTGGGCGCCAGCACGGCCAACCGACTGGCGCCGGCCGGATCGGAAGCCCGAGCCACATCGGTGGTCTACGCCGGCATCTCGGTCGGCATCGTGCTCGGCGTGCCGCTGGGCACGCTGATCGGCCAGGAACTGGGCTGGCGCAATGCGTTCGCGGCCGCCAGCGTCGTCTCGGCGCTGGCCTATGCGGTCCAGTATGTCAGCCTGCCCACCGTGACGCAGGCGATGCGCATCAGCGCCCGCCAGCTGTTCCGCCTGGCGGCGCGGCCGGCGATCATGCAGGCGCTGCTCATCACCGTGCTGGCCAAGGGCACGCAGTTCGCGACCTACACCTACGTCGAACCCTATCTGTCCGACGTGACGGCCGCGAGCGGCTATTTCATTACCCTGGCCCTGCTGGTGTATGGCGGCGCCGGCGTCATCGGCAGCCTGCTGGGCGGCATGGGCGCCGACCGTACGCTGCGCGGCACGCTGGCCGTGGTGCTGGCCGCCGCGACCTCGGCGCTCGCGCTGCTCTGCGTGGCCGGTTCGTCCTCCGCCGTGGCGCTGTTCTGCCTGCTGGTCTGGGGCGCGGCGTTCGGCGCCCTGCCGCTATGCCTGCAGCTGTGGATCATGCGGCTGGCGGGCGACGAGCTGGAAGGCGGCGCGGCCCTGTTCGTGACCTGCGTGCAGAGTTCGATCGCGATCGGTTCCGCCCTGGGCGGCCAGCTGGTCAATCACTACGGCGCGGCCGCGGACATGGGCGCCGGCGCGGCGCTGTTCCTGGCGTCGCTGGCGTTCGCCTGGCGCGCCATGGCCGCGCCCGCCATGCGCGGCCGCGTCCCCGCCGGCGCGGACTGATCAGGCCGGCGCGCCGTCTATTCCTTCCGCCTGGCCAGGCGCCAGCGCATCAGGTCATCCGCGCCGGGGCCGGCCTCCACCCTCAGATCCTGGTAGGGCACCGGCGCGCCGCTGCCCTCGTCCACCAATCCCAGCCGCACGCGCCCGCCGGTCTGCGCGCTGACGATGCACAGCGGCGGCTCCTCGGACTCCTGCGCCCGCCATTTGTCGCCGACCTGGACCAGCGCCTGCAGCACCAGCGCCACGTCCAGGCCCTTGGCCGTGGGCAGGTATTCGTAGCGTTCCGGCGCGCTCTGGTACAGCGAGCGCTCGATCAGGCCGTTCTGCTCCAGCTGCTTCAAACGGTCGGCCAGCGTCGCGTTGGTGATGCCGGTGGACCGGCGCAGATCGTCGTAGCGCCGCAGGCCCAGCACCAGATCCCGCAGGACCAGCATGGCCCAGCGGTCGCCCACGGCGTCCAGCACCATGGCGATGGAGCAGGCCATGCCTTCAAAACTCTTGGCGCGCATCGTTTTCCCTTCATGTCGTATGGCAATCGCCGCCAGTATCGCAACCGCGCTGGAATCGCTCAAGTGCCTGGCGGCAGGCCGTCACTTTACAACTTCAATAATTGAAGTCAATAATTGCACTTAAAACCTCGCCACCACGATTCAAAGGAGATCCCCATGAACATCGAAGCAGGCACCGCGCTGGTGACCGGCGCCTCGTCCGGCATCGGCGCCGCCTACGCCCGCCAACTGGCGGCGCGCGGCCATGACCTGATCCTGAGCGCGCGCCGCCAGGACCGCCTCGACGCGCTGGCGCAGCAGCTGCGCGCGGCCCATGGATGCAAGGTCGAGGTCTGGCCCGCCGATCTCGCCAACCCGCAAGACCTGCTCCGGCTGGAAGAGGCGCTGTCGACCAGGGAAGACATCGCCATGCTGGTGAACTGCGCCGGCCTGGGCGCGCTGGGACCGGGCGCGACGGCCGACACGGATGCCGTCGACCGGATGGTCAAGGTGAACGTGCTGGCGCTGACCCGGCTGTCCCTGGCGGCCGCCCGCGCCTTCGCGCGGCGCCAGCGCGGCGTCATCGTCAATATCGGTTCGATCCTGGCCCTGATGCCGGTGCCCGGCGCGTCCGGCTACAGCGCCTCCAAGGCCTATGTGCTGAATTTCAGCCGCGCGCTGCAGGCCGAGCTGGAGCCGGCCGGCGTCACCGTGCAGGCGGTGATGCCCGGCATGGTCCGCTCCGAGTTCTTCGGCGGCAAGCCCGCGCCCTTTCCCGACCACCTGTTCATGGAGGCCGACACGCTGGTCGCCACGGCGCTGCGCGCGCTCGACCAGGGCGAGCGGGTCTGCTTTCCCACCCTGTCCGATCCGGCCGGCTGGAGCGGCCTGGAAGCGGCGCGCGGCGCGCTGGTCAAGGCGCTGACACACAGCGGCGAGCCGGCCGCGCGCTACGGCGTGGCCTCGGCCTGACGTTCCCATCCCCCAACCACACCCGCAGGAGCATCCCCATGCCGCTCTGGAAAATCTACCACCCCGAAAACGCCTTCTCCGACGACGACAAGCAGGCCATCGCCGAACGCGTCACCGCCCTCTACACCGACCTGCCGAAGTTCTATGTCGGCCTGGTGTTCCAGCCCGTGCCCAAAGCGTCCTTTTTCATCGGCGGGCAACGCGCCGACGATTTCGTGCGCATCTCGGTCGACCATATCGCCCGGCAGATACACGAGGACGAGATAAAACGGCGCTTCCTGGGCGCCGTGGGCAGGCTGCTGGCGCCCTATATCGCCGAGCGCGGACTGCGCTGGGAAATCCACATCGACGAGACGCCGTTCAGCCTGTGGACCATCCAGGACCAGCGCCCGCCCGTGCCCGGCACGCCCGAGAGCGAGCGATGGCGCGAGCAGAACCGGCCTGTCCCGGCATAAGCGGCGCGCTCACAGCCCCAGGCGCAAGTCGGGAAAAACGCGGCGCAGCAGCGCCGCGACGCGGACGCCCCGCTTTCCCCGCCTGTATTCGAGCCACGGCGAACCCGCGCGCGGGCCTATACTCAAGCGCAGCCCTGCGCGGTCCTCGGCGCTCCCGGCCCAAGCCGGCGCCGGTTCGGATCCGCGGGCCCGGCCTCAACGCGGGAGGACAGCGTGAAACGCGACGACAAAGCCTGGAATGCCAGCCATCCGATCACGGCAATGCCGACCGGCGGCGACCGCTCCCTTCCCGTCCTGCAAGCCATCGCGCGCGGCGTGGCGGACCTGCGCATCCCGGCGTCGACGGACTGGCCCGCCGCCCAACAACATCTGACGGACCTGGACGGGCACTGGAAACTCTCCGCCGTGCTGGTGGCGATCGTGACGCGGCGCGAGCCGACCATCCTGCTCACCAAGCGTTCGTCGGGCCTGAGCGAATACTCATCCCATGTCAGCTTCCCCGGCGGACGCCCGATGGCATCCGACGGCAGCGTGGGCGAGACCGCGCTGCGCGAGGCATTCGAGGAAATCCGCCTGGCCCCCGATGCGGTCCGGCTGCTGGGCTGCCTGCCCTTGCACCGGACCCGCAAGCGCAATCACGCCATCTTCCCGGTGATCGGCATCGTGCCCGACACGGCCGCCTGGGAAGCGGCGCCCGCCGAAGTCGCGGAGATCTTCGAATTCCCGTTCAGCGCGCTGCTGGATCCCGCGCTGCCCCGGCAGTACGCCGACGGAGAGCGCTCGGGCGCCTGGTACTGGGCCGGGCAGCAGCAGGACATCTGGGGCGTCACCGCCGTCATGCTGAAATCGCTGGCGGCGCTCGCGCTGGCCGCAAAGCACGGCGGCCAGCGCGGCGACTGACCATCACGCCAATCCGATCTGTTGCCATGCGACGCGCAAGCGGAATACACTGCGCTATATGATTGCAATTGCAACAATTAAACACTCCGTCGTAGCGCGCCACCAGCGTCCCGACGGCACACCGTCCGATCCAGATCCAACGCCATGCGTTTATTGCATATCGTCTCTTCCCCGCGCGGCCCGCAGTCCGCCTCCATCGCGATCGCCCATGCATTCCTGGACGCCTGCGCCCAAACGCACGCCACGCTCGAAATCGATACGCTCAACGTCTGGGAAGAGGACCTTCCCGAATTCGACAGCCGCACCATCGGCGCGAAGTACAAGCGCGTGTCCGGGACGCCGCTGGACGCGGACGAGGCGTCGGCCTGGGAGCGGATCGAGTCGCTGGCGCGGCGTTTCCAACAGGCAGACCGGATCGTGCTGGGCGTGCCGATGTGGAACTTCGGCTTTCCGTACAAGCTCAAGCAGCTGATCGACCTGGCGAGCCAGCGCAACATGCTGTTCACGTTCGACGGCCAGTCCTATGGGCCCCTGCTGAACATTCCGCGGGCCTTGCTCGTCTGCGCTCGCGGCCAAAGCCATGATCCCGGCGCGGGCGCCGGCAGCCCCGGCTTCGAGCACCAGGCCGCCTATCTGGAGTTCTGGCTGAAGTTCATCGGCGTGGGCGAGGTCCGCCGTGTCATGGCCGAACACACCTGGGACGCCGGCGCGCCGCAAGCCATCGAGCGGGCCAAGGCGCAGGCGGTCGAAATGGCCCGGGATTTCTAGCGCCGCCGGCGCTCACCTGGGCTTGCCCAACAATCCGCCCCGCCGCGCGACCAGCGTGGCCTGGGTCCGGTTGACCACGCCCAGCGTCGCCAGGATGGCGGTGACGTGGGTCTTCACGGTCTTCTCGGTCATGCTGAGGCGTTCGGAGATCTCGCGGTTGCGCAGGCCGTCGCACATCAGCCGCAACACCTCGCCCTGGCGCGGCGTCAAGGCGCTGAGCAGGGCCATGTCGTCCACCGGCGCCGGCATCGGCGCGGGCGGCTTGCGCGGCGCCGCCGCCGGCGCCAGGTCGGCGCGTGGCGGCTGGCCGATCTGCTCCAGCGCGTCCAGCAGTGCGCGGCAGTCGGCCGATTTGTGCAGAAAGCCCTGCGCCCCCGCCGCCATGACCCGTTCGCGGTCGTCGGGATCCTCGGACGCGCTCAGCACCAGGACGCGGATGCCCGGGCGCAACTGCTTCAGGCGCTTGAGCAGCGCGCTGCCGCCCAGGTCGGGCAGGTAGTAGTCCATGATCACGCTGCCGATCTGCGGCTGCGCCTGCAGGACCGCGAGCGCCTCCGCGCCGTTGGACGCCGGATGGACCGTGACGCCGGGCAGCGCCTGCGAGAGGCTCAGCAGCAAGGCTTCGCGGAACATGGCGTGGTCGTCGATCAGGAGTACTGCGGTCATGGAAAGGAATCCTCGGAATCTGTCTGCCGTGGCCGATGCAGCAACGCGGTCACATGCGCGCGCAAGTCCTCGACCTCCACCGGCTTGTGCAGCAGGGGGATGTTTCTGTCGGCCGCCTCGATCAGGCGGCCCGGATCGGTGTCGCCGCTGACCAGCAGCGCGGGAATCGGCGGATCGCTGTATTCCTCGCGCAGCCGCTCGATCACATGTATGCCGGTTTCGTGTTCGCGCAGACGGTAGTCGCTGATGATCAGGGCGGGCCGCTCGGGCTCGTGCACCACCTTGGCAAACAAGGCGTCGCCGCTGGCGGCGCCCACGACGCGGTAGCCCCAGCTTTCCAGCAGCAAGGTCAGGCCGGCCAGGTTCTGCGCATCGTCGTCGACCACCAGCACCATCCGCCCGCGCCCGTGGTCCGGGATCGCGTCGCCGGCGGCGGGCGCTGGCGGCGCGGGCTCGGGCGCCGGCGGCGTCGCGGCCAGCGCCTCCTCGGCGGAGCGCGTCTCCAGACCCAGCGAGAACAGGGTGCCGCGCCCCTCCTGCGATGCCAGGACCAGCGGATGGTCCAGCAGCGCGGCGGTGCGCCGCACGATGGCCAGCCCCAGTCCCAGCCCCTTGCTGCGATCCCGCTCCGGGTTGTTCAGCTGGTGGAACTCCCAGAACACCCGCTCCTGTTCGGACGGCGGGATGCCCGGCCCGGTATCGCAGACCAGGATGCGCACGCCGCCGCGCCGATGCCGGCAGCCGACCAGCACGCCGCCGCGCCGGGTATGCGCGATGGCGTTGCTGATGAGATTGCGCAGGATGCGCTCCAGCAGCACCGGATCCGAATTCACCACCGCCTTGCTGGGCCTGACCCGCAGCGACAAGCCTTTCTGCACCGCCTGCGGCGCATACTCGGCCCGCAACTGCTCCAGCAGCGGATTGAGCGGGAACCACTTGCGCCGGGGCTCGATCACGCCAGCGTCCAGCCTGGAGATATTGAGCAAGGCATCGAACAGATGCCCCATCGCCGCCGTCGCGCTGGCGATGTTGTCCACCAGGTAGCGGCCATGCGCGGTGAGTTTCTCGTTGGTCAGCAGGCCCAGGAACAGGCTAACCGCGTGCACGGGCTGGCGCAGGTCATGGCTGGCGGCGGCCAGGAAGCGCGATTTTTCCAGGTTGCTGCGCTCGGCCGCCTCTTTCTCGCGCCGCACCTGCTCCAGCAGCGCCAGGTTCTCGTAGCCCAGCCGCAGGGCGTCCAGGTGCGTGCGATGCATGTGGTGCGTGAACGCCAGCGTGGAGGCCACATAGGCGACTCCGCTCGCCACCATGGCGATGTGCAGCGGCGAAGGCTGCGCCGCCAGCGCGATGAAGGGCGGCGCGAGCGCCGGGATCTCGAAGGCGTAGACGACCGGCAGGACGATGTAGTTGGAATAGATCGCCCCCGTGCCCAGCCCGATCAGGATCACGATGCAGAACAGCTGGTACTCGACGGGCAGGAAGAAACTCCAGTAGGCGATCGGTGGCCCCCACAGCATGCCCGAGGCGAGATTGCCCAGGAACATCCGGCGCAGCCAGCGTTCGGCCGCGTCCGGCCGCGCCTGATGGCGATCGTAGGCCAGCATGGCGGCGCAGCGCAGGGCGGCCACCAGCAGCATCACAGCGATCCATGGCGCCAACTCGCGGTCCGGCACGATGCCATACAGGGCATAGGCGCTGAAACAGGCGACGATGACCGAGCCCGACAGGGCAAAGGGGAAGCTGCGGCGCAGCACGGCCACCTGCACCGCCCGGACGCGCGAGCCGTCGGGGAATGCCGCGGCCAGGGTTTCGGAAGTCGGATCCATGAGCGAGGGCGGCGTGAGCCTGTGAGGATCCCGGACGCGACCCCGTTCGGGAAAATAGGGGAAAGGCAACGGCGATGGCCACGGCGGCTGCCGGGCTGGGGATGCGCGGAAAAATTTAGCAATTGCCAACCAGCGGGTCAATAATCCGGACACGGCGCCAGCCTCCCGTCGTACATGCGTGCAACCCCTCCGCGCCCGCGACGGGAGGACAAATCCGCATGCCATACAGGTAACAGGCGGCGGCGGGCCGCGCATCGGACTTTGGTCTTAGGCCGCCACGGGCGGCCGGGCGCAAACAGGCTACATTCCCAGGACAAGCGCGGCGCCCGAGGGCAGCCCGCGATCCTCCGACGCGCCGCCCGGCGCGCCGGACCGACTCAACGAGGGGCATCTTGTCTATCAGTGCAACCACGGCGCCCGCCGCCGAGCTTTCCCCGCGCGAGCAGCGCGGCAATATCGCCCGCCTGACCATCGCCCAGGCGCTGGCCGGCGCCAATGCCGTCGTGGTCTACGCCACCGGCTCCATCGTGGGCAACATGCTGGCGCCGGACAAGGCCCTGGCCACCCTGCCCCTGTCCATCTTCGTGGTCGGCATGGCCGCCTGCATCCTGCCGGCGGGCGCCATCGCCCGGCGCCACGGCCGCCGCGCCGCCTTCCTGGCCGGCACTGGCTGCGGCGTGCTGGTCGGCCTATTGGCCGCCCTCGCCGTGGTCCTGGGATCGTTCTGGCTGTTCTGCCTGGGAACCTTCTTCGGCGGCGCCTACGCGGCCGTGGTGCTGTCGTTCCGCTTCGCCGCCGCCGACGGCGTGTCGCCCGAGCGGCGCGCCCGCGCCCTGTCCTTCGTCATGGGCGGCGGCGTGCTGGCCGGCGTGGTCGGGCCGCAACTGGTCACGCACACCATGTACCTGTGGCCCGCCCATATGTTCGCCGCCACCTTCATCGTGCAGGCGGCCGTCGCGGCGGCGTCGGCGCTCGTGCTGCTGGGCGTGCGGCTGCCCATGCCCGGCCCGGCCGAGGCGGCCGGCGGCCGGCCGCTGGCGTTCATCGCGCGCCAGCCTCGCTTCGTCACCGCGGTGGTCTGCGGGGCGGTCTCCTACCTGCTGATGAACTTCCTGATGACGGCCGCCCCGCTGGCGATGCATCTTTGCGGCCACTCCCAGGAAGACGCGAACCTGGGCCTGCAATGGCACGTGATCGCCATGTACGCCCCGAGCTTTTTCACCGGCCGGCTGATCATGCGCTTTGGCGCCGGCCGCATGGTCAGCGCCGGCCTGGCGCTGACCGGCATCTCGGCGGCGATCGGCCTGATGGGCCTGGACGTGGCGCATTTCTGGGTCACCCTGGTGCTGCTGGGCCTGGGCTGGAACTTCGGCTTCGTGGGCGCCTCGGCCCTGGTGCTGGAATGCCATCGCCCCGAGGAAAGGACCAAGGTGCAATCGCTGAACGACTTCATCATTTTCGGCATCATGGCGGTCGGCTCGTTCGCGTCGGGCGGCCTGCTGGCCGCCTACGACTGGCGCACGGTGCTGTGGGTCTCGTTCATTCCGCTGGCGCTGGCGGTCATCGCGCTGGCCAGGAGCGCCGCGTACACGCGGCGTGCGGCGTGACGCCATGCTGCGCCTGTCACCCCAAAAGATCCCGCCAGGCCGGCTGACATGCCTGATGGCGGCCGCGCTCTGCGCCGTCCCGGTCCTGGCGGCCGAACGCGTCGACATTCCCGGCTATGAAGCCCGGGCCGGCGCGCAATACCGCTACCGCGTCCAGAAGACGACCGAGACGGACATGTCATCCTGGCCGGGCGCGCCGGTCGCCGCGCCGGTGGTCATGCGCGGGGATTTCCTGCTGTCGGCGACCGTGCTGACACGGGATGAGGCCGGGCTGCGGATGCGCTGGGACCTGTCCGCCGACCTGCCCGCCGATGCCACGGGCGGCGCCGGCGCCTATCCGCTCAATGCCCTGTACGGCGGCACCTTGGCCGCCTATGGCCTGCGCCAGCTGGAGATCGACACCGATCCGACCGGCACGCCCACGGCCGTGCCCGGCGCCGACGCGATCATCGCCACGCTGGAACGGACCCTGGCCGCGACCGGACCGGGCGGAGCCGTCGCGCCGCCGGACAGCGCCGCCCGGCGCGCGCTGGCAACGATCAAGGCCAACCCGCTGGCCATCGTCGGCGTGCTGGCGCCCGAAAGCGCGACGCTCGCGCTGGCGCAATCCTCGCAGGCCTCGGCCTTCGCCATCGGCCAGGAGTGGACCGTGCCGGGCAGCGAAGACATCCGGGGCGTTCGCATCGCCACCGCCACGACATGGCGGCTGGACGCCTACGACCCGGCCAGCCGGCGCGCCACCTTCAGCGCGCGCCTGGCCTATGACCAGGACGCCTTCCGCCAATCGCAGCGCGCCACGATCGACGCCATGGTCGCTACCCTGGGCGAACGGGCGAAATCGCTGACGGACGCGCAATGGGCCCGCATCCGCGACGCAGAAAAGCAGCGCGCCATGCGCTTCGTGATCTCGACCCGAGATGGCGCGACCGTCGAGGCCCTGGAAAACATGACGATCAGCGTGGGCGGCATGACGATGACGTCGGCCTGGCACGTCTGGCGCGATGACCAGCCGCCGCTACTGCCCGCGCCGCCCGCCTGGAGCGCCGCCGCGCCGGACGGCCAGGGGCCCGACGCGCAACCGGCGACAGGCCGATAAGCTCGCCGCGAACGCCGGAGGCGACCGCTCAGGCGTCCGGCTCGCGCTCGGGCGCGGCGTCGCCCTTGAGCTTGGCGTGCTCATGCAGGGCCTCGCTGTCCAGAATGGTCAGCCCGCCATAGCGCGTCTGCAGCACGCCGTCGCGCGCCAGCCGCGTGAGCGCGGCGTTGCAGCGCTGGCGCGAGACGCCGCACAGGCTGGCGATTTCCTCCTGCGATATCTTCAACCGCCCATTGGTGCCCGAATGCGACTCCGCCGCCAGCTGCGCGGCGACCGCCCGCGCCACCATGGTGTCCACGTCCAGCAGCACGTTGCCGCTGTAGCTGGCCATCAGCCAGTCCACCCGCTGCGCCAGGTGCATCATGAGCGCCTGGGTGAACGCGATATTGTGGTTCCACAGCCGTTCGCAGATATCGCGCGGCAGGATCACCACGCGGCTCGGCCGCAGGGCGACCACTTCGTAATCGAAAGGCGCGGCGCGCAGCATGGTGGCCTCGCCGAACCAGCTGCCGGTGCTGAAACCCGCCAGCGACAGGGTCTTGCCGTCGATGCCGGGCGAGGACCATTTCACCAGCCCGTCGACCACGCCGTACCAGCCGGGCGAGCGCGCGCCCATGCGGAACAGGTACTCGCCCTTGCGCAGCGACACCAGCCGCAGGCCGGCGCGAATCTCGGCGCGCTCCGGCGCCGGCAGGCCGTTGTACCAGGGCACCACGTCCAGCATCCGGTCCACCGCGCCCTGCGCCTGCCGCCCGCGCGCGCTCGACGGTCCTTCCCCTGTACTCGCAGGCGCTGTGCGCATGGTGTCCTCATTGCCGGCTGCGTGGCCGCGTCCAGGTAAACCCTAGGATTCATTGTCACCATGGTGACTGTCCGCGCGACAGGCCCGGCCACAGAATAAGAGAGCCCATCGGGTCAAAAAACATAAGAGGAGACTGGAATGTTGTCAATGTCGCGCGCCTTGTCCGCCGCCCTGTGCGGCGCCGCCTTGTCCGTCGGTTCCGGCGCCGCACAGGCGCAGTTCTCGGACGATGTCATCCGGATCGGTTTCATCACCGACCTGTCGGGGGTGTACTCGGGCCCCGACGGCCCCGGCGGCGTCGAGGCCATCCGCATGGCCATCGAGGAAATGGGCGGCGCGATCGATGGCCGGAAGATCGAGCTGATCACCGCCGACCACCAGAACAAGGCCGACATCGCCTCGGCCAAGGCGCGCGAGTGGTTCGACCAGAAGGGCCTGGACATGCTGATCGGCGGCACCAACTCCAGCGCCGCGCTGGCCATGTCGCGCGTGGCCGCCGACAAGAAAAAGCCCATCATCGTGGTCGGCGCCGGCGCGCCGGCGCTGACCAACGAGCAGTGCACGCCCTATACGCTGAACTACGCCTACGACACCGTGGCGCTGGCGCGCGGCACCGGCGACGCGGTGGTCAAGGCCGGCGGCAAGAGCTGGTACTTCCTGACGGCCGACTACGCCTTCGGCGCGGCGCTGCAGGCCGACACCACCAGCGTGGTGCAGGCCGGCGGCGGCAAGGTGCTGGGCTCGGTCAAGCATCCGCTGTCGTCCAGCGACTTCTCCTCTTTCCTGCTGCAGGCGCAAAGCAGCAAGGCCGAGATCCTGGCCCTGGCCAACGCCGGCGCCGACGCCACCAACGCGATCAAGGCGGCCAATGAATTCGGCCTGACCAAGACCATGAAGCTGGCCGGCCTGATCATGTTCATCAACGACATCCACGCCATGGGCCTGCCGGCCACGCAGGGCATGTACCTGACCGACAGCTGGTACTGGAACAGCTCGGACGCCGCCCGCGCCTGGAGCCGCGAATTCTTCAAGCGGCACAAGAGCATGCCCTCGTCGCTGCAGGCCGCCGACTATTCCGCCGCGCTGCAATACCTGCGCGCCGTCAAGGCCACCGGCACCGACGACGCCGACAAGGTGCTGGCCTATCTGCGCGCCAACAAGCTCAACGACCTGTACCTGAAGGACGGCGTGGTGCGCCCGGACGGCCGCGTGGTGCACGACATGTACCTGCTGCAGGTCAAGACGCCGGAACAGTCCAAGGAACCCTGGGACTACTTCAACGTGGTGCAGACCATCGACGGCAACGAAGCCTTCACCAAGCAATCGGAAAGTCGCTGCGCGCTGTGGAAATAAGCCGCGCCCGACACTCAAGAGACCCGCCATGGCAAAACGCAAAGTGATCGTGACCATCGCCCCCACCGGGGGCATGGCCTTCAAGAGCCAGAACCCCCACCTGCCCACCCAGCCGGCCGAAATCGCCGAAGACGTCTACCGCTGCTACAACGCCGGCGCCAGCGTGGTCGCGCTGCATGCGCGCCGGCCCGACGACCAGGCCACCTGCGACGCGGCCATCTACCGCGACATGAACCAGCGCATCCGCGAGCGCTGCGACATCGTGCTGAACAATTCCACCGGCGGCGGCGTGCATGGCGACATGATCCGCGAGACCTCGCCCGGCAACTGGGAGATCGCCTGGGAGGAACGGCTCAAGGGCATGGACGCCGGCGCCGAGATGTGCACGCTGGACGCCACCACGCTGAACCTGGCCTTCGGCGACCGCGAATACCTGATGAACACGCCGCTGAGCAAGGCGCGCGAGCTGGCCGCCGGCATGAAGGCGCGTGGCATCAAGCCCGAGTGGGAGGTGTTCAGCCCCACGCACATCATCCAGGACGCCACCACGCTGATCGAAGAAGGGCTGGACGACGGCCCGCCCTTCATCAACCTGGTCATGAACGTGCACCGCAACTTCCAGAACGCCATGCCCTTCTCGCCGCGCCACCTGCAGATGATGGTGGACCTGCTGCCCAAGAACAGCGTGTTCTGCGTCAGCGGCATCGGCCCGTCGCAGCTGGAGGCCAATATCAGCGCGCTGCTGCTGGGCGGCCACGCCCGCGTCGGCCTGGAAGACAACCTGTACTACCGCCACGGCGAACTGGCCACCAATGTGCAGCTGACCGAGCGCATCGTGCGCATCATCCGCGAGCTGGACATGGAGCCGGCCACGCCGGCGGAAGCGCGCCAGATCATGGGCCTGCCGCGCACGGACGGCCCCCGGCCCGAGTTCGCCGCTTGAGCGCGCCCCGCCACACGCAACCTGAGATGCCCATGAGCCTATCCCTGCAAGACAAGCACATCCTCGTCACCGCCGGCGCCAACGGCATCGGCCTGGCGATCGTGCGCAAGTTCCTGGCGTCCGGCGCCCGCGTGCATGCCTGCGACGTGGACGCCGACGCCTGCCGCGCCCTGGCCGGCAGCCATCCGAACCTGAGCGTGAGCGTGGCCGACGTGTCGTCCGAAGCGCAGGTGCTGGACCTGTACCGCGACCTGGCCGAAAGATGGGGCAGGCTCGACGCGCTGGTCAACAACGCCGGCGTGGCCGGCCCCACCAGCCGGCTGGAGGACACCACGCTGGACGCCTGGCGCCAGACGCTGGACGTCAACCTGACCGGCGCCTTCCTGTGCGCGCGCGGCGCGGTGCCGCTGCTGCGCGCGGCCGGCGGCGGCGCCATCATCAATATCTCGTCGGTGGCGGGCCGGCTCGGCTTCTCGCTGCGCACGCCGTACAGCGCCAGCAAGTTCGGGCTGGCCGGCCTGACGCAGACCTGGGCCATGGAGCTGGGCCCGTCCAACATCCGCGTCAATTCCGTGCTGCCCGGCGTGGTGGCCGGCGAACGGGTCGAGCGCGTCATCGCCGCGCGCGCCGCCGCCGGCGGCGTCAGCAACGACGCGATGCGGGCGCAGCTGGTGTCCAGCGTGTCGCTGCGCCGCATGACGCAGCCCGAGGACGTGGCCAACCAGGTCGCCTTCCTGTGCTCGGACGAAGGCGCGATGATCAGCGGCCAGAGCATCTCGGTCTGCGGCAACGTGGAGCACCTGGGCTGAAGCTGGAACTGTAGAGAGCCTGCGCCCCGTCAGAACCGCCAGCGCAGGTCCAGCGAGCCCGTGTGCTGGCGGCTGCCGCCGCCGAACTCGCCGGCGTAGCTCAAGCCCGCCGTCAGGTTGCGGACCACCACCAGGTCCGCCCCCAGCTCCACCCGCGCCGCGTCGCGCGCGATCGGCGCGCCCGCCACGCTGAATGCCGGCCCCTGGTCGAAGGCCAGCGTGGCCGAGGGCCACAGGCCGCCAAACGCATGACGCCAGCCCAGCATGCCGCGCAATGCGATGGCCGTGCCCTCGGGCTGCCACTGGCCGCGCACGCCCGCCAGGCTGGTGGTCAGGCGCTGCTTCTGCGCCTGGCCCGACAGCGCCGCCGAGCCGCCCGATTCATTGAAACCCCGCACACGCAGATCGCTCCAGGCCAGGCCCGCGAACGGCTCGACCGCCACCGCATCGCCCAGCTTCATCGCATAACCCGTCTCGGCGAAGAGCTGCGTGGTGCTGGCGTGGTAGCCGGCGGTCAGCTTCTGGTCCAGGCTGCCGTAGCGCACCTGCCGGCGCGAATCGATGTCGTGCCAGCTGTAGGCGCCGCCGAACGTGAGGTTCAGCGTGCCCGCGCCCAGCGCATAGCCCTTGCCGCCGTACAGCGTGGCCGTGTAGCTGCCGATCTTGGCGCTGGCGGCGCGGTCCCGCGCGCTCAGGCGGGCATCGGTATAGCCGAACGCGCCGCCCAGGCGCCAGCCGCCGCCCACGGCGGCGTCGCCGCCGATCGTCAGGCTGGTGCTGCTCTGGTTCAGCCGGGGCGCGTTGCCGTCGCTGGCCAGCCGCCGCCAGTCGCCGCTCAGTTGCGCCCACATGGGCGAAGTCGCGGCGCGCGGCAGCGCCGCCGAGGAGGCTGGCGCATCGCTCAGACCGGCCGCCGCCGTGGGCGCACCCGCGGCCAGCGGCGCGGACAGATTGCCGCGCAGCGCGGCCAGCCCGTTCTGCGACGCCGGCGCCAGGCTGGGCGCGGCAAGAGCCGACGCCACGCCCGCGTGCATGTCACCGGACAGCTGGCTCAGCGCCTGGCGGGCGCTGTCGGCGCCGGTGCTCAGCATGAAGGCGCGCCAAATCTCATGGGTTTGCGGCAAGGCGTCGATGCCCATCGCCACGGCCCGCTGATTGTCGGTGCTGGCGGGACTGCCCGCCTGCCTGCTGTTGCGCGTCAGGTTGAGCGTGACGTCGTTGCCGTCGCCGCCCGCGCTGTTGACGCTGGCGTCCATGAACAACAGCGGATTGCGCACGCTGGCGAAACTGCCCTCGACCGCGCCGGCGCCCTGCTTGGAGATCAGCACAAAGGGGCCGGCCTGCGGCTGCCAGGCCGCCGCGTCGTCGGGCGACAGGCGCAGGTCCAGCGTCGCGCCGCCGATATCGACCCGGCCCGCCACGTCCAGGCGGCTCTGCGCCGCCGGCGTGGCGGTGATCAGCAGGGTGCCGCGATTCACGTAGTCGCCCGCGATCGCCTGCGCGCCGGCCGGATTGCCGGGCGCGTGCGTGGCGCCGGCGTCGATGGTGGTCGCGCCCAGCTGGCCCGTGCCGCTCAGGGTCGTGCCGGCCCGCGCGCGCAGGCTGCCGCCCAGCTTCGCGCCGTCGGCCAGCCGCAGCCCGCCGTCGCCGATAACGGTGCTGCCAGTGAAAGCGCTGCTGTCGGCATTCAACGTGAGCATGCCGCCGCCGGTCTTGATCATCGCGCCCGCGCCCGAATAGCGGCTGGCGTTGGCGGCGTCGCCGGCCTGGTCCAGGGTCAGCGAGGCGCCGCTCGCGATGGCCGCGTCGCCCGCCAGCCGCTCGGCCGACGTGACCAGGCCGCCGGCCTCGACGGACCAGTCCAGCGCGGACATGCCGCCCAGCGTGAGCGTGCCCGCGCCGCGCTTGACCATTAGGCCGCGCGCGCCGTCCAGCGCGCCGATGTCGCCGCCGTAACGCGCATCGGCGGCCTGTTCGAATACCACCGTGGCCGCATTGCCGATGCCGCCCGAGATCGAAGCGGCATCGCCGATCAGCGTGCCGGCGCGCACCAGGGTGCCGCCGTAGGCGTTGCCCGCGCCGGTCAGCCGCAGCGTGCCGTCGCCGGTCTTGAGCAGGCTGCCCGGCCCGGACAGCTGGCCGCTCATCGCCAGCGTCGTGCCGGCCGCGACGTCGATTCCGGCGGTCTGCGACAGCGTCGCCGACCGGCTGGTGGCGAAGTCCGCCGTCGTCGCCAGCGAGCCGCCGGTGAAGACCAATGCGCTTGATGCCGCGCCCAGATTGGCATCGCGCGACACCTGCAAGGCGCCGGCGCGCAGCTCGGTGCCGCCGCCATAGCTGTTGTCGCCCGCCAGCGTCACGGCGCCCGCGCCGATCTGCCGCAAGCCGCCGGCGCCGGAGATATTGCCCGCGAGCGTGAGCGCGCCGGCGCGGTTCAGGACCAGCGTGCCGTCGTTGACCACGTCGCCCAGGATCGAACCGGTCAGGCCGCCGTCGCCGATCTGCAAGACGCCGGCCGTGTTGCGGGTGCCGCCGGTGTAGCGGTTGTCGCCGGTCAGCACCAGCGTGCCGGCGCCCGCCTTGGTCAGCGTCTTGCCGTTCCAGGCGCTGCCCGCCGTGACGCTCTGGTCGGTCAGCCCGACGCCGACGGTGAACAGGCCGTCCACGGTGAAGCTGCCATGCGCCAGGTTGTTGGCCGCCGTCCAGCTCAGGTCGTAGGCGACCCGGTACGCCTTGCCGTCCGGTGATTTGCTGGTGTTGACCGTCAGATAGTCCGCGGGACCGGCGACGCCGCCCACCGAAATGACGCCGAAGTCGCCGTCTATCCGGTCGCCCGAGGCGATCAGCGTCCGGGGCGTGCCATCCAGGCTGGCGATGCCGGAGAGGTTGAGCGCGACGTTGTTGCCGATCTTCACCTCGCCGGCCCGCAAGGCCGGATCCTGCGCCTGGGCCGCGAGCGAGAGCCTGGCGCCGTCGGCCAGCGTCAGGCGCCCGTCTATCTTGAGTCGCGTGCCGTCGTCCACCGCCAGTTCGCCCGCGTGGACCGTGGCGCTGCCCGGCAGCGAGGCGGAGCCGCCATTGCCGCCCTTGCCAAAGCGCAGGCTGCCGCCGTACACCTCGGTGTCGCCGAAATAGGAGGTCGTACCCGTCAGCGTCAGCGTCCCTGCGCCGCGCTTGATCAGGCCGCCTGAGTCGACAAGCAAGCCGTTGAACGTCGTGGTCGCCGCCTGGTCGACGGTGAGGGTGGCGCCGGTCAGCAAAACGGTGCCCGTGCTCCCGCCGAACTGGCCCATCGTCAGCGCCTTGCCGTTCAGGTCCAGCGCGCCGGCACTATTGATGAGATAGCTGCCGTTGGCGACGAAACTGCCGTTGGCGCCCGCCCGCAGCACGCCTTCGTCGACGATGGTCGGTCCTTGATAGCTGCTTGGCGCGTCCAGTATCAACGTGCCCATGCCTGTTTTGGTAAGCCCCCCCGCACCCGACAGGCCGGCAACGGCGGTGGCGCTATAAGGCCGGTTGATGTCGATGGTCAGGCCGTTCGCCTCCAGTTTGATGTCGCCGGCCTTGAAACCGGCGAACAGGCCGGGCTGGTCGCCGGTCAGGCGCAGCAGGCCGCCATCGGCGATGACGGAGCCGGTGCCGGCGGCGAGTGTGGCGACCTGTCCCGTCTCGATCACGGCGCCGGCGCCGATGCGCAACACGCCCGTGCCATCCGATCCCGGGTTGGCGGAATCACCGCCGACCATGATCGCGCCAGCCTTGACCCGGCTCTGGTTCAGGACCGCCAGTTCGCCGTTGCCGCCATAGCTGCCCAACACGATGGCGTTCGCGCCCGCGTCCCACTCCGAATCCGCCCCGCTTATGGTCACGCGGCCGGACTCGCCCGGCGTGCTGACGGCGTACCCGACATTCGCCTCCCTGGTCAGCAGCCGCGCGCCTTGCTCGACACGCAGCTCGCCGCCCTGGTACAGGCCCACCTCAAAGCGATTGCCGCCGACCTGCGCGTCCCAGACAGTCCGGCGGCCGCGCATGATGACCGTGGCGCTTCCCGCCGGGTGGTTCCCTTTGCCGATGATGCTGCCGTTGCTGGTCAGCCGCCCGCCGTCATCGATGCTCAGCGAGGCGCCGGAGCCGCCCATGCCCAAGAGCAGCTGCCCCGTTCCCGTATTCCATTCGGCATCCTGCCCGCTGATCGTCACCGCGCCGGATGCGCCCGACGAGGCTTGCCCGACCGTCCCGCCGTTGCTCTTCACCTTGCCGCCATTCAGGACGCTCAGCGTCCCGCTGCCCGTGACGCCCACGACTACCGAGGCCGATCCCGCATCCCATTCGGCATCTTTCCCGCTGACCGTTACCGAACCCGTTGCGCCGGTCGGGCCGCCTCCGATTGCCCCCAGATCGCTCATCACCTTGCCGCCGTCCTTGATGATCAGCGTGCCTGGCCCTCCGTAGCCCACCATCAGGCTGCCGCTGCCCAGGCTCCATCTGGCGTTGCCTCCCGCCACGGTCACCGAGCCCGACGAACCGGCTATGGCGCCGAGCAAGGCCGTGCCGCTGGTCACGACGCCGCCCTGCTCGATGTTGAGCGCGCCAGCGCCAGATCTGCCCACGATCAACGTACCGCTCCCCATATCCCACGCCGCGTCCTGCACCGTCACCGTGCCGGACGAGGACGGGTCATGGCCGATCACCGAGGCAGTGCCGCGCACCTTGCCCCCCGCCTTGATGGTCAAGATCCCCGCCCCGTTTTGGCCTACCACCAGCATGCCGCTGTCCAGATCCCATTCGGACCTCTGGTCCGCCACGGTCGCCGTGCTGGGCATGCTCCCTTTCACCCCGATGTTGCCGCCCACGCTCTTGACGCTGCCGCCCTGCGTGATCGTCAACTCGCCCTTGCCGGCAAGGCCCACGTTGATGGGTTTGGCGCCCGTGTCCCACTTCGCGTCCGCCCCGGTGACTGTTACCGATGCCTGCGTGCCCGCGTCCCGCGCCAGATTGCCCTCGCCGCCCGCCAGCGTGACACCTGGCCCGATGGCCAGAGTGCCCTCCAATACATCGGTGCTGCCGGCATAGCTGTTCACGCCGCCAAGCGTCAGCTTGCCCGAACCGGCCTTGGTCAGTCCGCCTACTCCCTGCAAGCCGATGGCAAGGCCGACATCATGCGTCTGCGTGTCGATGGTCAAGCCGCCGGTATCGATCGAAACCGATCCTTGCTTGAACCCCATGAACAGGTTCGACTGATCGCCCGTCAAGCGCAAGATCGCATCATTGAAGGTGGCCGATGCGCGCGCTCCATCGCCGGCCTCGATCTGCCCCGTCTCGACGATGCTCCCGCCCGACGCCATCAGTCCCGCGGAGGGATTGGTCTCGTTGGGCAATGGCGGTGCGAGCAGCTGGTCGGCCAGACGGATCGAACCCGCCGCCACCTTGCCCTTGCTGTCCATCAACAGATAAGCGCTGCCATATTCGCCCAGCAGGATCCGGCCGGCGCCCACGTTCCACTCCGACGCCTGACCCACCACCACCGTGCCCGATGCCTTCGCCTGACGCCCCAGGTAGGCGGCTCCGCTCGTCAGTTTGGAGCCGTTGAGGAGTACCACCATGCCACTCCAGGCCTCTCCCACCACCAGGGGGCCATTGCCCGCGCGCCACTCCGCCTTGTCGAGGTCCACCCTGCCCGAGGAGTCCTCCACCGTTCCAAGCCGCCCGCCATTGCTCTTGACCAGCGCGCCGTTCTTGATGTCCAGCGAGCCGTAGTCCCCCGCGACGCGGCCCACCTCCAACGCCGCGGATCCATAGTCCCAGGTCGCCACGTCCTGGAATGCCGGCACGCTGACCTGGCCGACGCCCCCTCCCGGCGTGATCGACGGCGCCTGGGCCCGGCTCACGTTCAACAAGGCGGAAACGGCCAGCAACGCAACTAGCGCCGCCGGCCGCAAGCAGCCTTGGCCCGACAACGCGCCCCGCCGCACAGCGGCCGCACGGGCGCGCCGGACGCCGCCCCCCGGACCGCGCCCGCGCGCGATTTCGGATACGACGATCCACGCCCCCGTGACACGGTGGCGGACGAGCTTGTAGATGCGGTTCATGTCTGGGCTTCCTGGAAGCGTGCCCACAACGCGATGACGCACGCCAGTGGCCGGAAGGCGAGACGTGGCGGGCCGCGAGCCGGGTTGCGCGGCGGACACTAGAAGGGATTTTTTCCAGAGCTTAGCGATGCGCCCGGACGGGCGCATCGGACTTTAGTCGTAGGGCCGCGCGGCCAGGCCGGCGGCCCGCGAGACGCTACGCGGCCGCGCCCTCGACCTCGTAACGGACCTCATGCGCCTCGCTCGGAACCGGCAGTTCCCAGCGGTGCAGCATGCCCAGCAGCGCCTTGTTGCTCAGCGTGGTGTCGCGCTTGCCATTGCGCCGCAACAGCTCGTCGCGCGGCTGTTCCAGGTACACGATCCGGACCTCGGCGCCGTAGGCGTAGCACAGGTCCAGCGCCTTGGAGCGCATCTGCCGGCTCAGGTGCGTGGCGTTCCACACGAAGGGCCGGGCCTCGCGCAGCAGCGCCTTCGCCATGTCCGTCGCGTGATGCGCCGCCTTGCCGTCGTTCTCGCCATGCTTCAGGCCCAGCGCCTCGCGCGCGTCGTCATAGGACACCACGGGCAGGCCCTGGCGATGCTCGCGCACCCAGGAGTCCTTGCCCGATGCCGGCAGGCCGCACATCAGCGTCACCTTCGAGCCGGGCGTCTGGAACAGCGGATAGTCCGGATGCACGTCGGCGCCACGGAAATAGCTCAGCCGCGTGTGCGCGTCGACGAAGGCCTTGGGCGCGCCGTAGCAGCCCTCGTCCCGCGCCAGCTCGCGGAACAGCTCGATGCTGTCCAGCACGCGCGCCTGGTCGGCGCAGATGCGGCCGCGCATGTCGGCCTCGGCCAGCGCCGCCAGCAGGCGGATGTCCAACTGCCAGGACAGCTCGTGCACCGTCCAGGCCGGCGACACCGAACGGCGCGCGTCCTCCAGGCAGTAGAACGGCACCTGATGCACCGCGATCAGCCGGCACACGGCCTCGCGCAAGGCGAAGGGCGCGCCGGCCTCCCACAACAGGATGCGCGCGTCGACCGCGCCCTTGCGCGAATGGCCGGGCTGGCCGATGCGGCCCGTCACCGGATCCACCACGGTGGTGCGATGCTTGGCCACGTCGTGCAGCAGCGCGGCGAAGAACAGCACGCCGCGCTCGTTCGGCGTGGCGGCCAGATAGTCGGCCGATTGCAGCAAGGCGTCGACCACCATGCAGGTATGCGTCCACACATCGCCCTCGCCGTGATAGCGCGGCTCCTGAGGCGTGGCCTTGGCCTGCTCCAGCACGGGGAAGGCTTCCAGGCAGCGCGCGTAGTCCGGCGCCTGTCCGGGGGCAGGCACGAGCGCCTGCATCTGATTCCAATTCATGTCGGTTCTCCCGATTTGTTTATTTTGCCCGCCCGCCGCGCTCACTTGCGCGGCCTGGCGGCGGCTTCCAGCGCGTCCAGCCCGAACATCGTGCGCAGCCCCAGCGATTCCCAGGTCACGCAGGGACGCTCGGCATAGAGATCCACGCCCGGCGCCAGCCCGTTCGGCACGATGGGGCGGCTCGCATGATGCGAGCCGCTGTCCAGAATGGTCTGCACGAAGTCGCGGCGCACGAACTTGTAGCGGGCCAGCACCTGGCGATCGTCCTCGATCTTGAGGTACAGCCCCTCCGACAGGTCCGCGCCGTCGGTCTGGCGCCAGCACAGGTCCCAGTCCAGCCCCTCGCGCGCCACGGCCTGCCGAAGGCTGTCCTTCCAGGCCGCGCTCTTGCCCAGCGACCACCGCAGCAGGGCGCGCAGCTGCGCGGGCCGCGCCGGCATCGGGCCGGCGTACAACACCGGCACCGACAGCACGGGCGAACCGCCCAGCAGCGCGTGGCGACGCGGCGTCGACAGGAACACGCCCTCGCGCCGGTCATAGACGTCGAACTCATGGAAATGGTGCGGCAGGCAGTCGTAGAACACCGAATGCTTGCTGTACGTCCACTCGCCATACATGACGTAGCGGTCTTCGAGCGCGTGCAGCAGCCGCGCCTCGTGCGCGGCCGCCCATTGCTTGAACAGGTTGAACTGCCGTTCGCGGCCGCCACCCGTCAGGTAGTGGCCGCGCGATTGCAGCAGCAGGTCGGCCGCGCCGCTGAACGACAGGCCGGCGTTGGCGCCGTCGAGCTTTTCCTCGATGACGACGTGGCGGCCGGCCAGCGAGGCCAGCGGCGCCTGGTCGGCGGCGCTGTCGCCGGGCTGCAGCCGCGAGCCTTCGAGATGCGGCGTGCGCGGGTACTTCAGGATGGGATGGATATCGTCGTGATGCATGATTCGTCGCCCGCCGCGTTATTGGCGCGCACGGGCCTGGGACCAGGAAAGGGCCGACGAACGATGCGGGCGCGTGTCAGGTCGCTGTCCCGCCTGGAACCAGGAGGGAGCAGAGTCGCGGGAAAAAGGAAGCGGGTGTCGGGTTCCGCGCGCAGCCTCATGGCAGGCTGGGGGAACGCAGGCAGTGCCGCAGCCCATGCAGGCGCAGACCGCGCCGGATCGAGCTGCTTGCGGCAGTCGTCGGCGATTAGCGAGTGACGAAAGTGCGGGACACGTGTGGCTCCAGGGAAAACACGCTTGATGGAGAGAGCGCGAATTCTAGCGCGCGCTCATGAACGCGGGCAACACGTCGGGCGCGAAACGTCGCGCATTGCCAACGCATGCGCGTCATGGCGCGTCTGGAATAATGATGGCCGGCCGGCGGCCCGTTCGCGCCGCGCGCCCTTTTTCTCGCGTTGTTTTCCCAGGAGTTCCCATGCTCAGTCACTACCCCCGGTATCGCGCCGTTGCCGCGCAAGGTCTCGCGCACAAGCTGGGCGGCCTGCCCTGGGGCCTGCCCGTCGCGCGCTGGCCGCTGTGCGCGGAATGCGGCCGGCCCATGAGCCATCTGCTGCAGGCGCCCGGGCCGGCGGCGGACGAGGCCTCGCCCGCGCTGCCCTTGCGGGCCGACGAGGTGCTGTACGCATTCAAGTGCGAGTGGGACAGCATCTGCAGCTTCTGGGAAGAGGACGGCGGCGCCAACGCGGTCTTCACCGTGCCGCGCGCGGAACTGGCGGACGGTCCGACCGCGCCGCCCGCGCATGCCGAGGATGGCGCGCCCGAAATCCTGCCGGAACTCGTCGTGGCCGACTGGCGCATCGCGGACGATGGCGCGCCCGCCGAGCTGGAGTCCGCGTTCTACGACTACGGCTTGCACGACGGCCTGCCGGACGAGATCGCGCATCCGCATGACTGGGCCTCGGAATGGCGCACGAAGTTCGGCGGCGTGCCGTACTGGACCGCCAACGGCGCGCAGGGCGTGCCCGCCGGAAGGCTGCTGCTGCAGATCGACAACCGGGTGCAACTGGAAGACGGCGGCGGCGCGGAAGTGGCGAACTTCTGCTCGGACGGCACGGCGTACATCTTCGTCGACCGCTCGCGGGAAGCGCCGGTCTACACGATGATCATCAATCGCTGACCGGCAGGCGACGGCGCGCCTGAAACCCTAGCGCGCGCCCCATTGCCGAGACGCGTGCGCCAGCACCAGCTCGGTGGTGCGGCGCAGATGCTCGGCCAGCAGGTCCGAGGCGCGGACCGCGTCGCGCGCCAGCGTGGCCTCCAGCAGCTCGCGGTGCTCCCGCGCCACGTCGCGTCCGGGCGCCGGCGCGGACCCGGACGCGCCCGCCACCGACAGATGCCGGTAGCGCGCCGTCTGGTCGCGCAGCAGCTCGGCGATGGCGATCAGTGAATTCGAGCCGCTGCCGCTGATCAGCGCGGAATGAAAGGCCGCATGCGCCTGTTCCCATTCCGGGTTCAGGCCGCTGTCGTCCGGCAGCCGCAGCGCCACCCGGCCCAGCCGGTAATGCGCGCCGGCCAGGCGCTCTTCCCAGTCCAACCCGCCCTGCGCGATGGCGCGGCGCAGCGCCTCGCACTCCACGTGGATACGCGTGTCGGTGATGTCGGTGAGTTCGGCCGCCGATACGTCGGCCACGCGAAAGCCGCGCTGGTCCTCGGCGACGACGAAACCGCTGGTGGCCAGCCGCGACAGGGCTTCGCGCAAGGGGATCGCCCCGCTGCCGTAGCGCTCGCACAATTCCTTGATGCGCAGCCGCCCGCCCGGCGGCAGATGCCCCGAGATGATGTCGGCGCGGATGTCGTTCGCCAGCGCGGACGCGGCGGTGCGAAAGGAAGGCGGGGCGGAAAGCATGCGTGACGATAGCCGTGCCAGCTATGAAATTCAATCTGTGCAGGGAAAACCAGAATATATATATTTTTACCTAATACATATTATTTTGGCTACCACGCAGACCCTGGAGATCCCGTGAAACTGGCCACCGTCCAAATCGATGGCGCGCCCTGCGCCGCCGCCCTGCAACAAGACCGCCTGACCCTGCTGGCCGCCCCCGGGACCGACCTGGGCGTGCTGCTGCGCCAGGGTCTCGGGCTGGCCGATTTCCAGCGCCTGGCCGCCGCCGCCACGATCCACGTCGATCCGAACCAGGCCGTCTTCCTGTCGCCGTCGATCGAGCCGCCCAAGATCCTGTGCGTGGGCCTGAACTACGCCGACCACACCAAGGAAAGCCCCTACGAACAGCCCGACTACCCGACGCTGTTCCTGCGCGTGGCGACCAGCCTGGGCGCCCACAACGCCATCGTCCACCGCCCCGCCCTCAGCGACTCGCTGGACTTCGAGGGCGAGATGGTCGTGGTGCTGGGCAAGGGCGGCCGCGACATTCCCAAGGACCGCGCGCTGGAACACGTGTTCGGCTACGCGGCCGGCAACGAGATCTCGGTACGCGAGTACCAGTTCAAGTCGCCGCAATGGACGGTCGGCAAGAACTTCGACGGCACCGGCGCCTGGGGCCCTTACGTGGTCACGGCCGACGAGCTGCCGCCGGGCGGGCGCGGGCTGCGCCTGGAGACCCGGCTGAACGGCGCCACCGTGCAGTCAGCCAGCACCACGGACATGCTGTTCGACGTGGCCACGGTGATCTCCACCGTCAGCCAGGCCATCACGCTGCAGGCCGGCGACATCATCTTCTCCGGCACGCCGGCCGGCGTGGGCTTCGGCCGCACGCCCAAGCTCTACATGAAGGCCGGCGACACGGTCGAAGTCGAGATCGAGCGCATCGGTCTGCTGCGCAATCACATCCTGGACCAGCCGAAAGCCGGCTGAACGTCCCGCGCGCATGACGGTCCGGCGGCGCCGGACCGCGTAGTTCCGATCTCCCTCTGGAATCCTGGAATGTCCGCCATGCAAACTCCCGCTACCCATCCCGCCGCCGCTGCGCGCAACGCCGTCCGACGCCGCTGGACCCAACTGCTGCTGGCCGCCGGCCTGGCCTCGTGCCTGGGCCTGGCCCAGGCCGCCGACTGGCCGGCCCGGCCCGTGAAGATCGTGGTGCCCTTCGCCGCCGGCGGCACCACCGACCTGATCGCGCGGCTGATCGCCGCGCCCATGTCGCAACAGCTCGGCCAGTCCGTCGTGATCGAGAACCGCCCCGGCGCGGGCGGCCTGCTGGGCGCGGACGCGGTCGCAAAATCCGCGCCGGACGGCTACACCGTGCTGATGGCGAATATCTCCTACCCGCTGGCCGCGCTGGTGGCGCAACGCGCCAAGCGGCTGAACTTCGATCCCTCGGCCGACCTGCGCAGCGTCAGCGTGGTGGCCAACGTGCCGCTGGTGATCACGTCCACGCCGTCGGTGCCGGCGCGCGACCTGCGCGAGTTCGCCGCCCTGCTCAAGCAGCAGCCGTCCGCGCACTACGCCTATGGATCGACCGGCCCCGGCTCCTATATCCACGTGTTCGGCGAGTGGTTCCAGCAGCAGGCCCAGGCCACCATGATCCATGTGCCCTTCAAGGGCGCGGCGCCGCTCAAGAGCGAAATGCTGGCGGGCCGGATTCAGATGGGCGGGGACCAGCTGTCCTCGTCCTTGAGCGACATCCGCGCCGGCTCGCTGACCGCGCTGGCCGTCACCTCGCCGCAGCGCTCGCCCGCCCTGCCCGACACGCCCACGGCCCGCGAGCTGGGCTATGCCGGCATCGAGACGGAAGGCTGGAACGGCCTGCTCGCACCCTCCCGCACGACGGACGAGGTGGTCGCGCGCATCAACGCCGCCGTCGCGCATGCGCTGCGCCAGCCCGACGTGCGCCAGCGCCTGGCGGACCTGGGCGCAGAGCCCGGCGGGTCCAGTCCCGGCGCGATGGGTGAGTTGCTGGACCGGCAATTCGCGCAGTTCGGCCCCATGGTCGCGCGCCTGCAGCTCGACTGAGGCCCCGTTCCCATTGCCGCCCCCTCCCGGCCAGGAAGACCCGCCATGAAGAATCGCCGCCTCCGCATCGCCGCCCGCCTGTCGCTGTCCGCCGGCGCCCGCGCCGACGCGCCGCCCTTGTACCAGGACCAGGCGAAGCAGATCGTCGTCGAGCAGTGACAACCGCGAGCGCCGGCCCATGATGCCGGCCCGCAATGGAGACAGCCATGACCCCAGACGCATCGACCGCGGCCACGGCGCTGCTTGCCGTGCATTCGGTGGACGAGTTCGTGTTCAGCGTTCCCGACCTGGAAGCCGCGCGGCAGTTCTATGCGAGCTTCGGCCTGGACGTGCGCGACGAGGACGGCGGCCTGGCGCTGTACGCCTTCGGCCATCCGCAGCGCTGGGGCCGCATCCGGCAGGCGGCGGGACGCAAGCGGCTGTTGTGGCTCAGCCTGGGCATCCACGCGGGGGACGCGCCGCGCTTCGCCGAACGCCTGGATCAGCAGGGCATCGCGCGCATCACCGCGCCCGCCGGCGCGGACGATGGCGGCATCTGGATCGCCGGTCCCGACGGCCTGCCGCTACAGCTGCGCGCCGCGCCCAAGTCCTCGCCGTCGGCGCCGGCGCCGCAGACCCCGCCACAGCCCTGCGCCAATGCCGGCCGCGCCCCCGCCCGCAGCCGCGCGCCGCGCGTTCAGCCGCTGTACCTGTCGCACATCCTGCTGTTCAGCGCCGATGTGGCGCGGGCCACGCGCTTCTATGTGGACATGCTCGGCCTGCGCGTGTCGGACACGTCCGGCGACGTGATCGCCTTTCTGCACAGCCCGCATGGCAGCGACCATCACCTGATCGCGCTGGCCAAGTCCGGCGGCCTGGGCCTGCACCACACCAGCTGGTGCGTGGCCTCGCTGGATGACGTGGGCCTGGGCATGGAACAGATGAGCGCGGCGGGCCATGGCGAAGGCTGGGGCGTCGGCCGCCACGTGCTGGGCTCCAACTACTTCCGCTACGTGCGCGACCCCTGGGGCAGCTACGCCGAGTATTCCTACGACATCGATTTCGTCGCGCCCGGCGCGCCATGGCCCGCGACCGACCATCCGCCCGAGGACGCGCTGTACGTCTGGGGGCCGGCCCTGCCCCCGGACTTCATCACGAACCACGAACAGGACGGCTGAGCGGCGGATGTCCTACGCCGACAGGCAACGAGGCTGGCGTGACCCCGCGCCCGCCCGCAGCGCCTGCGGCGCCCCCAGCGTCTGGCGCGCGCGCCGCACCTCGCCCATGACGCTGTCCACGGTGATGCCGTAGCGCAGCGCCACTTCGCGCGGCGACAGGTCTTCCACGCTGCGGGCCAGCAGGATGGCCTGGCGGCGGCTGGGCAAGGCCTGCAGGGCGCGCATGCAGGACAGCAGCTCCGAGCGCGCCTCGGCCACCTGCGCCGGACCCGGCGCGTCGTCGGCCAGCAGGCCGGCGTCATCGCCGTCCTGGCCGACTTCGCGCCAGCCCTGGCGCAGGCCGTCCACGGCCAGGTTGCAGGCCATGCGGAACACGTAGGCGCCCGGATTGCGCACCTCGGCCGCCTGGCTGGTGGCCAGGCGCAGCCAGACATCGTGCAGGCTGTCGCCGGCCAGGTCCTCGCTGCCCAGGTAGGCCACCAGCCGGCAACGCAGGTCGTCATAGTGGCTGGCGATGAAACGCTGCAGCGCCGTCGGCTCGCCCGCGCCGGCGGCGGGGGGGGGGGGGGGGGGGGGGGGGGGGGGGGGGGGGGGGGGGGGGGGGGGGGGG
>NZ_JBICCO010000070.1:0-36865 GCF_043119405.1 Achromobacter sp. 413638 | reverse complement strand
CTTGTGGCCATGAATGACTAGCCAAGCTCCATGCTCTTCTAGGCAACGGACGAGTGCCTCTCCATTTTCGATAATGTCGTGCGCACCTAGTTGGTTTTCAGAGTGGAGAATAGGAGGGTGATGGCAAACAAGCAGGTTTATTTTTTCGTCATGTCCGCTTTCTCGAAGCACCTCGCGTAGTGCATTCTGAGCTGACTGTGGAAAAGTACCGCGCTCATATTGATGTGGTTCAAGAGAGTGTTCGCAGCAACTATTCAGCACTAGAAGTCGATATCTGGCTGTTTCAACAAGCGCGATTGCATCTCCGAAGTAACGCGTTCTGATGTGTCTGTTGGATATCCGTGTACCCGCTTGTCGCTCAACGACAGGGTACGGTGGATCCAACAGCTTCAGTTCTTCGACAGCTCCTTTTACCTCTGACAACCATCGGATTGGGTTTTCTTGAACTTCTTTTAAGCTTCCCCGCGAGGCGACATCATGATTGCCTGTCGCAGATGCGATGTGCATGGCATCCAACTGATCTCCCAGATCCAATAGTTGTCCCCAGGCACTCTTGAGGGCGACGGCGTTGGCGTGAGTGGTAATGTCGCCAACGCAAAGGAGGAGATCTGCGGATAGGGCTTCGCTTTGGGTCAGCTCTTTCAGGTCAATCCAGGGGTTTGCATATTTCTTAGTTTCTTTAAATGTTCCATCTGGCATTAACTTTATGTGTGAAACAGATTGAGCGCCTATGGAGGATTCTACAAAAAAATGAGGGTCTCCAACGACTGCAACCCTTAGAACCTGATTGGTGGGGTTGATGTTAGTGGACATTTATTCAGTTAGCTAAGCTGCCAATCGTAGTTGGCTACTAGCATCTCCTGTGCTGTGCGGCGAGATGAGGCGAATCCCGCAACGTTTCGGTTTACCATTAGATAGTGTACGCGCCAGTTCTTCAAACGATGCAGCAAGTCTTTGGAGGGGGAGTACGACAATAGGACTTTTACCCCTCGATCAGATGCGTCAATTAGCGTGCTAGCAAGACGTTCTTCATCGTGATCTCGAAAGCTGCCTGGGCCATATTCACCTCGATCTCGCTTTGCCCCCATTGCATAAGGAGGATCGAGATACATGAAATCACCATTGCGCGTCTTGGTGACCAGATTTTGAAAATCACTGCAAACAAGTTGAGCGGTTTTTAAGCGGTCCGAAAATGCCTTGAATACCCGATACTGTGGAATAAATAAGTGTCCCTTGCCTCGTGAGACATTGAACTTTCCCGCTCTATTCGTGCGGTATACTCCGTTGAAGCAGAATCTATTGAGGTAGACGAAACGTGCTGCCCGATCTAGAGGTTGTAGATTTTCCGCATCGATGGCGCGTAATGTGTAGTAGAAGTTAGGGTCTTCGTCAAATGCGGATGCGCGATTCCATACGGCTCTTGGATGATCTCTGACAGTCTCGTATGTGGATATCAAATCGATATTAATATCTCCAAGCAGTGCGCGCTTTTGGGGTATTTTTAAGAAAAGTACCCCCGAGCCTACAAACGGTTCTACATAGCGTTTGAAAGAACTGGGAATTGCTTGGGTCAATATCGGTAGCAGTTTTCTCTTGCTGCCTGCCCATCGAAGCAACGGTTCACTCATGCGGCCTCCAGTGCCGTCGATAGCTGGTCAGGATAATCGCTGCATAGGCGAGAAAATAGCAATGCCCTTTCTGCGCATGACAGGTCGGCGATGCGATTCATTAGACGGCTGTGGCGTCGTTTAACTTGTTCGCGATCACGAAAGGTCTCTCCAATATATCGCAAGTCTTGAGGCACTGACGGAGGAGGGAAATTTGTCCATACTCTTTCCTCGCGTAGGCCAATGTGACTCGGTACCATGAGAGGCGTGCTGTGCCAGTCTTCTAACATTTGCTCGTAGAGAGGGTGAGGATAACCTGAGAGCATGACCTTGCAGGGGAGGATTGTTAGAAGCTGTAGGAGTTCTCTATGTTGATCTTCTGTTAGTTCGTGACGATACACTGCCTTGGACTTTCTAGTTGACGGTAGATATGGCGGGTCACAGTAGATAAGGGTTTGAGCTGTGAAGGGGTGACACTTCAGGAAGTGAAGTGCATCATCATTGATCAACTCCAACCCGTCGAGATGCCATGACTCAGCTTCCGCTAGTGCGATAGGGTTCAGATCTAGCCCTATGGATTTCGGGGCTGGTACTTTGTGACGCAGAACAGCTCCACTGCCAAGGAATGGTTCTACGTAGACCTCATGTGGAGGCATGAGATTGATGAGTCGCCGAAATATGAGGTTCTTGCCGCCAGGGTATCGCATGTAGCGGATCATCGCCGGTTTTGGCGATGAGCGCAAGCCACATGTGACAGTTGAAGCACTGGCGTGTTTCGCAAGCTTAATGGAATAAGGTGCGTCTGGTGGTCGTGCTGCTGCCGCTCGAGGTCTTTGTTGAACACGGGGGAACAGTCGATTACTGACTCAAGGTGCATATGGCTGGGGTCGACGTCTGAGGTGTTTCGACTCCGAATCTCTGCCTCGAAAGGGGATAAGCCCTTGTGAGAAGGCCTCATTGGTAGTGTGCCACCGGCTTTCTTCCATATAGAGGCGGCACTCATTAGTAGCATCAGCTTCCTGTAATTTCATCCTAGTTTGCGGTTGCAGGGCCATCCAGGCGCTTTTCATTCTCTATACTTGCCAAACTACCGAACCAACGGTAGCCCGGTTTGGAAGCCGGTACACTTCACCAGGCGGACGGCCGTCTTCATGACGGCCTTTTCATGTCCGCTCGCCTCCGCACGTCCCTATGGGCGGGCCTTGGCGAGGGTGCGCTTGCGCACGCCGGGTCGGTGAGACCGGTCTTCCAACCTCGTCTCGTGCCCGCCCACCCCATTTGGAAGTGGGGCGCGGGTGCTCAACTCACCGGAGGCATCCATGACGAATCACCCCCTAACCCAAAACCCCTGGTCCCTGGACACCGACCCCGAACACGGCCTGGTCGCGCTCTCCCATCTCCAACATCTGGACCGCACCCGCTACGCCATCGAAACCATCGCCCGCATGGTCGGCAATAGCGCATCCGAACCCGACGCCACCGGCTCGCAACCTTTGGACGCCTGGACCGTAGCCACCCTGCTAGGCGGCGTCGAAAGCCTGTGCGACCACATCGGCACGCTGACCGAATCCATGCTGGAACAGGCCCGAGAATCCAGCCTGGCGCTGGCGCATTGCACCGAAACGCACGACGCGCCGCCGGTAATCCAATAAGTCCATAACCCAACAAACCAACCGGCCAATCAACCCACAGGCCGCAACAACCGCCTCCCATCAAGGCAACGCAGCACCCCCCGGGCCGCCACCCCCAAGGCGGCCCGTTCCATTTCCAAGCCCACCCCCTAGCTTCAAAATTCCCCAACCAAACCCGCGCCATTGCTCATTACACTGGCCGCTCCCCATCCCCGCCAAACCGCGCCCGGCCATGTCCCGGACGACGCCACAGGAGACTCAGGTGCTTGGATCCCAGTTGATCATCCGTATGCTGCATCGCCTGGGCGTCAGGACCATCTTCAGCCTGTCCGGCAATCAGATCATGCCGCTGTACGACGCCTGTATCGACTCGGGCATCCGCATCGTTCACGTGCGGCACGAGGCGGCGGCGGTGTACATGGCGGATGCCTGGGCGCAGATGACCGGCGAGCTGGGCGTGGCGATGCTGACGGCGGGGCCGGGCCTGACCAATGGGCTGGCGCCGCTGTACTCGGCGTTGCAGGCGGAAAGCCCCGTGCTGCTGATCTCCGGCGATTCGTCCGTGGCGGAAGACGGCAAGGGCGCGTTCCAGGAGCTGGACCAGGTGGCAATCACTCGCGCGATGACGAAGCTGTCGCTGCGTCCGATGAGCGTGGGGGAATTGCATCCCGCGCTGGACCGCGCGGTCGGGCAGGCGCTGGCGCCCAGGCGCGGCCCGGTGCATCTGGCGCTGCCGTTTGATCTGTTGACGGCCGAGACCGGCTTGCAGGAACTGCCGCCGGCAGCGCCGCAGCCGATCGCGCCGTTCGCCACGGGCGCGCTGGACCGGCTTGCCGCGCTGCTGCACGCGGCGCAGCGTCCGCTGGTGCTGGCCGGCCCGAGCGGCGCGCGCTGGCATGCGCGCGCCGCCTGCCGGCAGCTGGAGGAATCGCAGGACCTGCGCGTCATCCCCATGGAAAGCCCGCGCGGCCTGAAGGATCCTTCGCTGGGCGCGCTGGCGGCGGTCATTCCCGATGCGGACCTGATCGTGCTGGCGGGCAAGTGCCTGGACTTCACCTTGGGTTTTGGAGGCGCGGCGGCGTTGGGCGGGCAGGCGCGGGTCGTGGTGATCGATCCGGATGCCGCGATGCTGGAACGCGCGCAGCGTTTGCTGGGCGAGCGGTTGGCGCTGGCGGTGCAGGGCGATGCCATCGCGGCCTTGTCCGCCTTGCGGGCGGCGCAGCCGTCGGCGGCGCGCGCGGCGTGGCGGGCGCGGGTGGATGAGGCGCTACGTTATCGCGGCAAGCCGGTGCCTGCCGCGTCGGCGGGCGCGGCGCTGGGGCCGCGCGCCTTGTGCGAGACGGTGCAGGCGTTTCTGGCGTCCGCGCCGGATCCCGTGGTGGTCTGCGATGGCGGCGAGTTCGGGCAGTGGGCGCAGGCCTATTGCAGCGCGCCGGTGCGCATCATCAACGGCATGTCGGGGGCCATCGGCGCGGGCCTGTGCTACGCCATCGCGGCCAAGATCGCGCGGCCCGGGGCGACGGTGCTGGTCCTGATGGGGGATGGCACGGCGGGTTTTCACCTGATGGAGCTGGACACGGCGGTGCGCGAGCAGGCGCCGGTCATCGCGGTGATCGGCAATGACCTGCGCTGGAACGCGGAGCACCTGATCCAGCTGCGCAGCTATGGTCCGCAACGGTTGATCGGCTGCGAGCTGTCGCCGACGGCCAGGTATGACGAAGTGGCGTCGGCCTTGGGCGGGGCGGGTTTCGTGGCGGATGACGCGCAGAGCCTGGGCGCGGCGCTGGCGCGGGCGGCGGACAGCGGCGTGCCGGCATGCATCAATGTCTCGATGGTGGGAGAGGCCGCGCCTGTGTTCAACGCGTCTGGTCCATCTGCCGGCGGGCATTGAGCCGCAGTCCGTGACGCATGTCCGCGTGGGGATGAACCAGCAGGCGTAAGCCGCAGGCATCACGCCGGCCGCAGTCCGGTCTCGTTTAGCAGTCCCATTGTTCAGCGCAGCGCCTGCGCACTGTCAGTCCCGTTGCACAACGCAGCCCCGCTACACAATGCAATCCCGTCGCACAACGTAGTTCCGCTGCATAACGCAGCCTCGCCTCACAACGTAGCTCGTCGCACAACGCAGCCTCGTCGCATAACGCAGCATCGTCGCACCACGCAGTCCCGCCGTCCCGTTGCCACGTCGTTTCACCGCGTAGTTTCGTTCCCCCGCTCGACAGGAGACATCCCATGATCAGCTTCTCCGGCCTCCGGCCGGCTGCCTTTGCTCGCGCCGCGATTTGTGTATGGAGCGCCTGTACCGGGCTGGCCGCCGCCCAGGCTTATCCCGCCAAGCCGATACAGCTCATCGTTCCTTTCAGCGCGGGTGGCGACGCCGACATGGCGGCGCGCAACCTGGCCGCCGCGGCGCAGGGGCTGCTGGGGCAGCCCGTGGTCGTGGTCAACAAGGCGGGCGCCAACGGCGCGATCGGCTCGGCCGCCGTGAAGCAGGCCGCGCCCGATGGCTACACGCTGCTGCTGGGACGGATCGGTTCGCAAGTGCTGCTGCCGGCCTTGCAGCCCAAGACCACGCCTTACACGGCGGGGGATTTCACCTACATTGGGCTGCTGGAGCTGAACCCGGTGGTCTGCGTGGTGCATCCGGACAGCGGCTACAAGACGCTGGACGATCTGGCGAAGGCGGTGAAGGCCAAGCCCGGCAAGCTGAACTACAGCCACTCCGGCCCGGCCACGGTGCAGAACCTGGCGCCGCAGCTGTTGCTCAGCACGCTGGGCCTGAAGCCGGACGCGGTGGTCAGCGTGCCGTATAAGGGCGGCAACGAGGTAGCGCTGGCGGTGTTGAGCCGGGACGTGGATTTCGCGTGCAACAACCTCAGTTCCATGACGGGCCTGTTGACCGGCGGCAAGCTGCGCCCGCTGCTGACGACCACGCCCGAGCGGCTGGCGCAGTTTCCGGACATTCCCACGGCGCGCGAGCTGGGGCTGCCGCAGATGGAAGCGGTGATCGGCTGGAGCGGGCTGTTCGGGCCGCCGAAGATGGCGCCCGAGGCGGTGCAGCGATGGGCGGCGGCGTTGAAGCAGATCGCGCGGGATCCGAAGTGGATCGCGGGGAATGAGAATTTTGGCGGGATCCCGCATGTGCTGTCGCCGGAGGACACCGAGCGGTATGTGCGGGACGGGAGCGCGATCTATGCGGAGCTGGTGGCGAAGGCGGGGTTGCAGGTGAATTAGCGGCGCGTGTCGATGCAAGGGCGTCAGGCGCTGCCGTGCGCCGCCGGACGCCCTGTCCGGGCTAGGCGCTGTGTTCGTCCGCTGCGGGCTCGAAGTCCGGGTCGCGCATGCGGATATGGCGCAGCAGGATGTCCGACAAACGAGGCTTGCGGTTCGCCACGATGATGGCGTTGGCGGCGCTCTTGAACTTGCTCCATGCCAGTTTGTAGCGGTCGTGGTCTGCTTCCATTCCGGGCAGGCGTTCGCTGTAGAACGTCAGGAAGCGCTTCAGCTCGTCGAACGCGTAGCTCTCGATGGCCTTGCGTAATTGCACGGACGAGATGTTCTGCAGGAAGGGCATGAGCGCTTCCGAGGCCGACGGCGGATCGGCCTCGATCTGCTCGATCGCGTCCATGACGGTCTGCATGGGGCGGCGTGATTCGTTGACCTCCCGGATCGCCTGCGCGATGGGGTCGGCCAACCCTTGCAGGACGCTTTCCTGCACATATTCCTTCGAAGCCTTGCGCCAATGCCGACCCCAGGCCTCGGCCATGTGCGACGCCCAGTCCTGGCCGCCGCGCCGTTCCAGGTCGCGGATGATGGTGCTGGCCATCTGCGGGGCCAGGGCTTGCCAGCCGTTCGCGCCCCAGTCGCGGGCCATGCGCAGGAAGGTCTGGTCGGTGGCGTCCGGGTCGTAGAGCGCGCGGTCCACATAGTCCAGCGCGGCCATCTGGGCGGTCGCGTGCAGCGCGCGCTCATCTCGCGCCTGCATCCTGGCCGTCACGCGGGCCGCGTGGAGCGGGTGATGCCGCACGAAGTCCGACAGCAGGGACAGCAGTTCGGTGTCGCTGATGACGCTGCATCGCACGGCCAGCAGGGCGGCGTCGCCGGGCAGCGTGTTGCCCAGCTGATCGGCGCAGACCCGGGTCCAGTCTTCCAGGAAGGTCTCCACCTGTTTGTCCGGAAAGCGGTTCTCGTAGTGCAGGACGGCCAGGAAGACCAGGCTGCGCAGGATGTATTCGGGCAGGGGCTGTTGCGGCTCACGGTCGGGAATCGCCTTCCTGAACGCATCGGTCAGTCGCTCGATGCGCTGGATGATGCGGATGTTGGTCAGACCGGCGGCCTCGGCCGCGGCGACGATAGGCTCGCGGTCCGGGCAAGCAGGCGACAAGCCCAATCCGCAGGCATCGGCCGGCGTGGGCCGCAGGTTGATCTCCGCGTCCAGGCATTTCTCCCGCACGGCGCGCCATTCCTTGCCCTGGTTGGTGCTCAGTTCTTCCTCGTTGTAGATCAGCAGCACCGTGCAGCCCTTGCCCTTGAGCGCGTCCACATAGCCGAACAGCGTCTCCAGCGACAGCGCGGCGTCGCGGCGTTCCAGGTCGTCCAGCACGATGATGCGCTCGCGCACCAGCATGCCGGTGATGACGGATTCGGCCAGCGCGCCAGTTGCCAGCAGTGCGTCGGCGGCCTCGCCGATGAAGGGGATGTTGCGCAGCGCGTCGGTGAGTTTTTTGCCGGTTTCCTTGATGACCTTGCCGCCGGCTTCGCCGTACTTGGAGGCGTTGCTGGCGGCGTCCTGCAACAGCGCGCGGCCGATCTCGTCCGGCGATTTCAGGCCGAAGCAGGAGGCGTACAGGGCGGTCTTCGCGGCGGGCAGCGTGTCACGCAGGGAAAGCCATAGATGCGTCTTGCCCGCGCCCCAGCGTCCACTCAGGCCGAGCACCTGGCCTTTGCCGTTTTCAAGAAACTGGGTCAGGGCGTTCCTGCTTGCGTTCAGGTCCATGCCGGGGTTCCACTTTTCTGGTGAGTTCACGGAGGATGCCAGCGTCGCCGGAAACGTGGCGGGCGGGTGGGGCGATAGCGGCCAGGCATCGTACCGCATGCATGGCCGCGCGGTCTGGCCGCCTTGGGCTACTTGCGGCCGTCTTCCGTCTTGTTGTCCGCAGGCGCGGGCTCCGGCGAGCACATGGTGGGATGCGGGGTATCCGGCTTGCCGGACAGGCGTTGCGACAGAGGCGGGCTGATTGTTCTGGCAATGGCCGATTTGGGCACGGCGGACGCGGCGCCCGCTTGCCAGACGGCGCAGGTGTCGGTGTTGCACCAGAGTTGATGGATGACCCCTTGGTTCGGGTCAAAACCGGGCAGCTGGGGAATCGTGGGCAGCGAGGCCAGCGGAACCTCCTGGCAATAATCCTGTGCGTCACGCTTGCCTATGATTGCAAACGGCTCGACCAGCACGATCAGACTGCAGGCGACGAGAAGCGCGACAACGAGGATCGAACCGGGAACCGCGAGGACATAGCCCACAAGACCCGCCGCGATATAGGCAATCTGGCGTGGCAGACTGAGGTCTTTAAACGGGATCGCGGTGGCCGAGACGCGAGGCTTGGCGGCCTTCCTACGGAGTTTTTCGATCGCCAGGAGGAGGATGAGCATCACGCAGCCGATCGTCGCTGGCAAGAGCATCGACATGAGTATGTCGAGAAACCAATCGCCGGAGGTCAGCAGGATATGGGCGGCGCCATTGCCCCAGGCGCGATAGGCAAGCCACATCGCATCCGACGTGGAGATGCTCATCTGTGTGTTGTCGAGGTGAAAATACGCCAGATAGCCGGCGTGATACGCCTTGCCCTGCAGGTAGAACATCGCCGTCAGGAAGACGGTGAATGGAATGGGAATCAGGCGAAGCCAGCTTTTCTTTCCGGAGTTTTCCGCGTTCTTGTCGGTTGTTTCGTTTTGCATGTCTTGGGATGGGCTTGAGTGTGTCTATGTCCCAGAGGGGGCGGGGCGGATGCGGCAGGCGCAATGCCGCTTGAATGGTGAGCGGAGTCTTACACGATTTCGCTGATCGCCAGCAATGATCCCCTGCGCTGGGCGCGGCGTCGTCGCAACGCGCCTGTCTGATCAGCCTTGCCCGCTCTTGCGTCGGCGGATGGCTCGACCGCCATCCCGGCGCACGCGCGCGAGCGCAAAACCGCGTCAAGGCAACATGGGTATGCGAGGGTCTAGCGGCGTGCCGCGCCGTGCATATTCGGCGAAGGCGACATCTCGCTTCATGGCCTCGTCCAGCGTCAGGACGAATTTCTCGCCCAGGTTGTCCCAGGGGTTGACCAGGGTCATCGACACGGCCTTGCCGGTCATGTCGTAGCCGACGCTATCCAGCACGAACGCGTGATGGAAGTGCATGTTGCCAAACGGATCAGGCTGACCGTATGCGCAGCCCACGAACAGGAATCTGGGGCTGCCGTCTTCCAGGCAGCATCCCCTGGCGGCGGCTCGTTCGAGGATCATCGACAAGCCCTCGGTATTTGTCGGACCATACATGAACGCGGTGCCGTAGCCCAGCAGGTTGCCGATCAGGGGGTCGTAGTTGTCGGCTCTTTGGTTGTGCGCGTCGATGGAGTCACGGTTCGAACGCAGCGGGCTTTGTCCGTTTTGCATCAGGTTGCCCGCCAGATGCTCAAGTATCTTGACCATCAGCGAATTCGTGCTGGCTGAGCGGGGATGGTCGATGATCCGCCTCAGCCTGGACGGGGAAATGTCGACCTGCAGCTGGCCGTTCTCCAATGCCAGTGCATATCCCTTCTTCTTCAGGTTGTGTATCTCAAACCGATCAGCCAGTACCTTTGCCAGGGTTTCCGGAGGCTCGCCCCGCAGCACCTTCTGCCTGCCCATGGGCGAATGGATATTGGCGTTGAACGTCAGCCGCAGCGCCCCGCGCTCGGTGATTTCGGCCGAGTTCAGAATGCTCTCCTGCACGATGGGACTGGACAGGGCGCCGATCATGACAACCAAGGCGTAGCAATCGCCCGTTTTTCCTTGCTTGATGGACAACGGTTCGCCGGCCGGGATGAGGCTCATGGCGTCGTCCTTGTGCTGCTGCAGGCTCAGCAGGTAGTCGTCCACCTTCATGCGCTGGCAAGCCTGGCGCAGGCGGGCGATCTCTTGCTGATCATGGATATCGCGCCGCGCATGCAGTGTCTGGCCGTCGATGATCAAGGCGTAGTCGCAGGTTCCGTTGGGATGTTCCGTCAGATTCAGTTCGAACATGTCCCGATACCGGGGCTGCGCCATGCCCCGCAGCAGCAGGAAGGCGCCGATGCGGGCACACTCCGCATCGGCGATGGGGGCGTCGCGCTGCGCAGCGACGATGGCATAGACCTTCCTGATGCTGTCCCGTTTTGCATTGCTCCGGAATACGTAGTCGATGATCCTGTCCAGCAGGTTCATCGCCGAAGCGTCTTGTTCGGACTTGGCCTGGAAAATGCGTCCGAGTCTCGACGGACTCAGGGAGTAGGCCGGATGGCGCTGGGCGACGTCGATGCTCAAGGCGTGTTTCTCCGGGCGTGGCAAGGTAATGGGGCGCCCGGATGTCGACGGCGTGGCGGCGGGGAATGACGGGCATCGGAACGCTGGGTGGCCGCAACCCGAAAAGGGTTCCAGCGGGGCCGGACGCTCAGCCCGGCCGTGCCCGCCGTCGTGCCGCATGTTCCGTTGGCCAGCGCGGCTCGCGCATCTACGCCGCCGGCATCTGATTCGTCACGCAATGGATCCCGCCGCCGCCCGACGCGATGGCGTCGATGTTAAGCTGCACCACCTTGCGCCCCGGATACAGCCGTTCCAGCAGTTCGCGCGCATGGGCGTCGGCCTTGGCGTCGCCGAACTCGGGCGCGATGACAGCGCCGTTGATGACGAAGTAGTTGATGTAGCCGGCGGCGAAATCGGGGTTGTCGCGCAGGAAGCGGCTGCGGCGCGGGTTCTGCGGCGGCGGCAGGGTGTGGATGTCCAGCGGCTTGCCGTCGGCGTCGGTGCTGCGCATGAGGATGTCCAGGTGCTTGCGCGTCAGTTCGTAGTCGTAGGAATCCGGATCCATGTCCAGGTTGGCGACGACCACGCCGGGGCGGGCAAAGCGGGCATAGAAGTCGACGTGGGCGTCGGTGATGTCCCGGCCCTTGATGCCGGGCAGCCAGATGATCTTGCGGAACCCCAGATCGTGCGCCAGCGCCTGCTCGATCTCGGCCTTGGTCCAGCGCGGATTGCGGTTGTCGTTGAGCCAGCTGCTCTCGGTCATGATGGCCGTGCCCAGGCCGTCGGTCTCGATGCCGCCGCCTTCGCCGACCAGATCGCTGCGCAGGTGGTCGATGTCCAGGCCGTCGCACATGGTCTTGGCCAGGCGGGAATCGGCGCCGTGGCGCTGCTTGTCGCCCCAGCCGTTGAAGTTGAAGTCCACGCCGGCCACGCTGCCCTGACCGTCGGCCAGGAAGACCGGGCCGATGTCGCGTATCCAGATATCGTCCAGCGGCGCTTCCTCGAAGCGGACGCGGGCCGCGCCGCAATGGTGTTCGGCCAGGCGGCGTTCTTCGGGCCGGCAGTACACGGTGACGGGCTGGAAGGCGGCGATGGCGCGGGCGATGCGGCCCAGCGCGGCCTGCACGTCGGGCGTGTAGTCCTCCCAGATGGCTGGCTGGGCGCCGAAGGCGATGAAGGCGCGCGCCTGTGGCGCGTTCTCTTCGGCCATGTGCCAGCCCTTGACGGCGGCGCGGGCGGCGGGGGTGTGCAGGCCCGCGCCGAGCGCGGCGGCGGCCTGCGTCCCGATGAGCAGGGCGGATTGCTGGAGGAATCGGCGGCGGGTTGTCACGCTGGGCTCCTGGGTCCGGTACGGATCGATAAGCAGCGGTTGTGGGAGTACGGACGCGTCATCTTCGCATGACAAGGTATCCGCGCCGGCGGACGGCTCGGAGGAAGGTTGGTCTGAAATATCATTCAAGTAATTAATTGAATGTGTGGTAGATTGACGCCTTCACTACTGTCCCTGCACGCCGGCGTTCCGACTTCTGCGCCAGCCCGTTACCGCCATGTTCGACTCCTTTCCGCTCGCACGCTATTTCACGCGCATCGGCTATCACGGCCCCGCCGAACCCACGCTGGAAGTACTGCGCCAGCTGCATCTGCTGCATCCGCAGGCCATCCCGTTCGAGAACATCGATGCCTACAGCGGCCTGGGCGTCAGCCTGGATCTGGCGCGCATCGCCGACAAGATGCTGGCGCGCGGTCGCGGCGGCTATTGCTTCGAGCACAACCGGCTGTTCCAGGCTGTGCTGGAGCAACTGGGCTTTCGCGTCACGCCGCTGATCGCGCGCGTGCGCTGGCAGGTGCCGGCGGACGTGCGCACGGGGCTCACGCACATGCTGCTGCGCGTGGATCTGGACGGGCGCAGCTGGTTCGCCGACGTGGCCTTCGGGTCCACCACGCAGACCGCGCCGCTGGAGTTCCTGCTGAACGTGCCGCAGGAAACGCCGCACGGCGTGTTCCGCATCGCGCCGGCCGGCCCTGACGAGTTCAGCCTGGAATTCCAGACCGCCAAGGGCTGGAGCACGGTCTATCAGTACGGCTTGCGGCCGGCGCCGGCCGTCGACTTCGAGATCGGCAACTGGTACACGTCCAGCCATCCGCAATCGGTGTTCCTGTCCGACCTGATCATCAGCCGCACCGCGCCCGGCCTGCGCGAGCTGCTGGTGAACGATGTGTTGACGCTGCGCGGCAACACGGGCGCGCCGCCCGAGACGCGGCGCTACGACGATGCGCAGGCCTGGGCGGATTGCCTGCGCGAGCGTTTCGGATTGGACCTGCCGCCGGACGAGGCGGCGGACCTGTTCGAGCGGGCCGCCGCAAGCGGCAGGCAGGCGGCTGCCGGGGAGCTGACGGCGGGCTAGCGCCCGACATGCCGTCAGTCCCTGACGCGCCCGGGCCCGCTCCGGTTCAGCGCTTCAGGTACGCCATCGCCGTGTCGTGGAAGAACAGGTCGCGATGCGCGGCATAGGCGGGCCGGTTCATGATGTCGACGAACACGTCCAGGTAGCGCGCCGTGTTGTCGACCATGCTGGGCATGTGCCAGTCCGAGCCGTAGGCGACCTTGTCCAGGAAGTCGTGGGGGCGGCCGTTCTGCTGGGCCTCGGCGCGCGCGCGCTCGATGTTGGCGACCAGCAGCTCGCGTGCGGTCGGGTCGTCCAGCAGTTCGGTGATGTAGCCCAGCTCGCAATACACGTTCGGGTAGGTCGCGCACAGGTCGGCGACGATGCGGGCGAAGTTGTCGGCGTCGCGCCATTCGGCGTCGTTGTCGGCCATCCAGCCGGCCGAGGAGACGCCCAGGTTGCTGGCCCGGCCGCCTCCGGCATGGCCCAGGCAGAGCCGCAGATCGCGCCAGCGTTCGTGTTCGAGCAGCGCGCGCCAGTGCTTGGGGTGGGCGTTCAGGCCTTTCTTTTCCTTCGTCTGGAAGCCGATGGGCGTGCAATGCACGAACATCGGAATGTCGCCGGCGATGCAGTAGTCGAAGAACGCCGCCACCCGGCTCTCCAGCACGGGGTCGGCGTTGCCGATGGGCAGGTAGCCCAGCGCCGGATAGAACTTGAAGCCCAGGAAGCCGTGCGCGATCGCGGTGTCGGCCAGTTGCCGCCAATTGTCGCGCCGGGGATCGAAGGCGGAAAAGCCGAACATCGATTGCGGGTTGTCCTGCTTGAGCTGCTCCATCTTCCGCAGCTGTTCGGGGAAGGGATAGCGCGGCGGCTTGGGCACCGGATAGGCCAGCTGCATGTCCATCATCATGTGCAGCACCTGGATGTTGCCCGCGCCGAGCTTGTCGTAGCTGGACAGCAGCTGCTTGAGCACGGCCTTCTCCGACTTCAGCATGGTCAGGAAAAACTCCAGGTAGTTCTCTACGTGGCTGCCCCAGGCGAACTTGTCCATCAGGTCCGTGGCCGCGCGCAGCGCCTTGCGAATCACGCGCCGGGCCCAACCAAGCACGTCGACGATCCGTGGCGCGGCGCCCAGTTCCTTGAATGAGGTCACGGGTTCGTGCAGCGGCAACGGGTCCGGGTCGATCCAGCCCTCGGCGGCGTAATCGATGCTCGCCAGCTGATCAATGATCCCCACGAGTTCCTCCGACAGTCCCGGTTCGGCAGGCGCGTCGTCCCACGACTGGTCAAGCAGGTCCGCCGGGCTGCGCCCGGCGATCATGTCGGCCGGCACCCGCTCCATCAGGCCGGCGCGGACGACGTCCCAGATCTGCTCCAGATAGTGCTCGTCCGCGTCCTCGGGCGTGAACGGCAGCGGATGGTCCGCGCGCAGATCCTGGGCGTCCGCATACGAGGAACCGGCCAGTGCGTACAGCAGTTGCGCGACGTAGTCCGCGAGCTTGCTTTCGTCTTTCTTCATTGCGCTGGCGATCACGCTTTCCAGCGGCAGATACCGGGCATTGAACAGATGGGTATGCAGATCCACGACACGGGCAGGCAGGTTCATGCGAGTGCTCCTCGGGATGGGGAATGGCAGTCTAGCGCGGGCATGGCGACCCGCATGCGGGCGGACGTTAGGGGCAGGGAAAATCCCGATGGTCGACGTCTTGTCGACATTCCCGCAGGGCATGACGCCGTCCGCGCGGGAATGGCCAGCGCCGGCTTGCGCCAGGTCATGCGGGGCGCGTCCAGCGGGCGCTGCCCGACGCGCCCAACGGGCGGCGTCCGGTAAGATCGCAGGCGAGCCAGGCTTGCCTGCCCGTTCCTGTCCTTGCCCGGCGCCACGCGCGCCGCCGCTCCCGTCCCGTGACTCCGCCACCATGACTCAATCCGCTTTCGAACTTCCGCCCGACCTGCTCGCCTTCCTGCGCAGCCCGCCCGCCTCGGCCGCCGAGCGCGACACGCCCGACGTGTTCTTCGACCGGCCCGAGATCGGCCGCCTGTACGCCCAGGCGCAGGAACCCGGGCAGACGGAAGCGGTGCTGTCCGCCTGCGCCGCGCTGCTGCCCGAGGTGCATCCCAACCGCGCGTCGCTGCTGGCGCTGATGGGCGGCGCGCTGGTCGAGGACGGCGCCGACCCGGCCATCCTGTTTCCCGCCTGCCATGCCTTGCTGGACGTCTGGCTGCAGGAGCTGGAGCCGTACTGCGCCGAGGAGGTCGACGAGGACGACGACGAGGCCGAGCCCGAGGAAGTGCAGGCCTGGGCCGACGCGCAGGCGCGCATGAAGGCCGTGCCGCAGGAGCGCCGCTGGGAGGTCGAGACCTTGCAGCAGGCCGTGGAACTGCTGGTGCTGCCCATGATGGCGATGGTGCTGCGCGACGAGCGCAACCACCGGGCCTTCCTGGCGGACGACGCCTTGCAGGCGCGGATCTACCGCCTGAACCGTAACGGCAGCCTGCCGTTCGAGCAGCTGCACTACCTGTGGCTGGCCGCGAACATGAGCTACGAGGACGAGCTGGTGGTGGTGCTGCCGGCGTCGGGCACGGGCTTCGTGGCGCGGGCGCACGCGGTGAACAACGGGTTCCATGCCTTCACGCTGCTGCAGAACCTGATACGCGAACACGGCCAGGCGCTGGGCGTGCGCCAGGCCATCGTGGACCGCGCGCCGCCGTCGGAAGACAACGACAGCGACACGGCGGATTTCCTGTGGCTGCAGGCGCCGGCCTACGCGGGCGGTGAGCTGGTCAACGAGCTGGCCTGGTCCTGGGGCGAGGCGCCCTTGCGCGCCAATGCGCAGAAGCACGGCAAGCGCGTGCTGATCGGCCTGGACAAGGGCGACGCGTGCAGCCGCAGCTGGGCCGGTTTCCTGGGCGCCTGCCATGACGCGCAGAATCCGCACGTCGCCTTCAAGCGCTACCTGACGCCGGAGGAAGTGGCGTCGTACCTGCAATGAGCGGGCGCATGACGGCCAGGACAACGGGGGCGCGCGGATGAGCGGCGTGCCCGATTCCATCGTCGCCCTGCTGCGCGAGGCCGGCTGGCAGGCGCCGCCCGACGACGGCGCGCGGGATCCGGCGGGCGAGCGCCTGCTGGCGTCGCTGGCCGGCCTGTCGCTGGGCAAGACCGGCGCGGGACGGGAAACCGCCGCCAGCGACGTGGCGTTCTATGAACGGCCCTGCGAGCCGGACGAGGACGAATCGCTGGAAGGCCTGCCCTGGCGCGGCCGCACCGGGCCGCTGCGGGCGGTGGCCGACGCGCATCACAACCACATGATCGTGCTGCTGGATGCCGCCGGCGCGGCTTATGTCTATACGGTGCCGGACGGCAAGCTCTATAGGCTGGGCGCGTCGCTGGGCGAGGCGCTGGAACGGCTGCTGCTGGGCATCGGCTACGGTCCGGCGATAGACGAGGACGACTGACGCGGCACGGCGCGGGGCCGGACCGCTGCCGCGTCTGAATCGGCAGGCTCGGCCCCCGCCGCCGGGCGCGCCCGCGCCGACGGCCTCAGCCCGCGTCCTGCGCCATGTTCTCGCCCGTCGCGAACAGGTCCACCAGCGTGCGCCGCAGCCAGCGCTGGGCCGGCACGGTGTCGTTGCGCTGGTGCCAGAACAGCGTGATGGTGCGCGGCGGCGCGTGCATGGGCAGCGGCACGGCGCGCAGGTAGGGCGCATGCGGCGTCAGCGCGCCCAGGTGCAGCGGCAGCACGGCGATCAGGTCGGTGTGGCGCAGCATTTCATAGGCCACGTTGTAGTGGTTGACCAGCGCGGCCACGTCGCGCGACAGGCCGCGCGCCGACAGGTACATGTCGTAGGACGGCAGCGTCTGGCCGCCCAGGCTCACGTCCACGTGGCGCGCCGACAGAAAGGCGCGCGTGCTCAGGCGCTTCATGCCGGCCAGCGGGTGATCGTGGCGCATGAAGCAGGCGTACTCCACCAGCCAGAGCGAGCGCGAGCGGATATGGCCCGGGTACTGGGCTTCGTTGACGTAGGCGCTGAGCACGCAGTCGGCGCGGTTCTCTTCCAGCTGTTCCGGGATTTCCAGCAGCGTGTTGGGCACGGCGCGCACGCGCGCCTGCGGCGCAGACTGCTCCAGCCGCCCGAACAGCGGCGGCAGCACGATGCCCGCGATGTAGTCGGACATCGACAGGCTGAATTCCATCGTGGCGCGGGCCGGGTCGAAGGCTTCGGCGTCGAGCGCGCCGCGCATGCGGTCCAGCGCCTCGCCCAGCTCGCTCCACAGCACGGCGGCGCGCTGGGTGGGAATGACGCCGTTGCCGGCGCGCACGAACAACGGGTCGTCCAGGCTGTCGCGCAGCCGCGCCAGCGCATTGCTGACGGCGGGCTGGGTCATGCACAGCGCATTGGCCGCGCGCGTCACGCTGCCTTCGGTCATCAGGGCCTCGAAGACCTTCAGCAGGTTCAGGTCCAGCGTGCGGAAGCTCATGGCAGATCATTCACATTGGTGATGTGGGGCATCATAACTATAAATTGGATAGATAGATTTGCGCATGCCTATCATGCGGTTCCTGGTCAAGAACAGTACGGCTGAAGCCGTCGATTGCAAGGGGAATACCGCATGTCCATGATCTCGGCGCGCATCGAGCGCCTGCCGTTCGCGCGTTTTCACAAACACCTGCTGCTGATGGGCGGCCTGGGCTATATGTTCGATGCCATGGACGCCGCCGTGCTGGCGTTCATCCTGCCCGTGCTGCGGGTGGAGTGGGGCCTGACCAGCGTGCAGATCGGGCTGCTGGGCAGCAGCACCTTCATCGGATTCTTCTTTGGCGCGCTGCTGGCCGGCACGCTGGGCGACCTGATCGGCCGGCGCGCGGTGATGATGTGGGCGCTGGCGCTGTACTGCGTGGCCTCGCTGGTCAGCGCCTGGGTCGACAGCTGGCCGCCGTTCTTCGCGGCGCGGGTTATCGCCGGCATGGGCACGGGCGCGGAAAGCGCCATCATCGCGCCCTATCTGGCGGAGTTCGTGGCGCGGCGCTTTCGCGGCAGCTTCACCGGCGCGCTGGCGGGCTTCTTCTCGTTCGGCTTCGTGGCCGCCGCGCTGCTGGGCTATTTCATCGTGCCGGCGCATGCCAGCGGCTGGCGCATCGTGCTGGTGATCACGGCGCTGCCGGTGGTGATGCTGCTGTGGTGGCGCCGCGCGCTGCCCGAATCGCCGCGCTGGCTGGAGAGCCGTGGCCGGACCGCCGAGGCCGAGGCCGTGCTGGACCGCATCGAAGCCGATTTCCGACGGCGCGGCGCCACGCTAGCCGAGCCCCGGCCCGAGCCCGAGGCGCCGCCGCGCGGCGCGGCCAGCCTCGGGTCCAATTTCGCGCTGCTGCTGCAGGGCCGGCAGACGCGCATCACGCTGATGACCTGGATCATGTGGCTGTCGATCACCTTCAGCTACTACTCGTTCTTCGTGTGGATCCCGGGCCTGCTGGTCGAGAGCGGCATGAGCATGACCAAGAGCTTCGGCTATTCGCTGGCGATCTACTGCGCGCAGGTGCCGGGCTATTTCAGCGCGGCCTGGTTCAACGAGAAGATCGGCCGCCAGGCCACCATCGCCAGCTACATGCTGCTGGGCGGCGCGGGCGCGCTGGGGCTGGCGCTGGCCAAGACGGACGGCCAGATCATGCTGGCCGGCATCATCATGTCCTTCTTCATGAACGGCACCTACGCCGGCGTCTATGCCTACACCGCCGAGGTCTTTCCGACGGCGGTGCGCACCACCGGCGCGGGGCTGGCCTCGGCCATCGGCCGGCTGGGCGCCATCGCCTCGCCCGTGCTGGTGGGCTATCTGTATCCCAAGTTTGGCTTCCTGGGCGTGTTCGGCACCACCACGGTGACGCTGGTGCTGGGCGCGCTGGTGGTGCTGGTGATGGGCGTGCCCACGCGCGGCCGCTCGCTGGAAGCCATCGCGGCGGGAGAGGCGAAATGAGCGGCGCGCGTCCCTTCCGTCCCGCCGTGGCGGTGCCGGCCTTGAATGCCGTGGCCCGCGCCCATGAGGCGCCGTCCCAGCCGCAGGCCGTGTTCGCCGCCGTGGACCACGCGCTGGCCGGCGAGATCGGCCACCGGCTGTTCACCATCCTGTCCTACGACCCGGACAGCGGCGTGGCCACGCGGCTGTATTCGAACCTGCCCGACGCCTACCCCGCGGGCGGCAGCAAGACCGTGATGCCAGGGCCGTGGACCGACACGGTGCTGGCGCGCGGCGAGTGCTACATCGGCTACACGCCGGACGACCTGCGCAGCGTCTTCGCCGATCACGAATTGATCGCCTCGCTGGACTGCCAGAGCGTGCTGAACGTGCCGATCCGCTGGCGCGGCCGCACCTGGGGATCGCTCAACCTGCTGCACGCCGAGTGCTGGTACGGTCCGGACGACGCCATCGCCTGCCGGCCCTATGCGCAGCTGGTGCTGCCGGCGCTGTGCTGCGCCTGAGCGCGGCGCCTTCATATGTCCATAGGCCGGGCTGATACGCCCGGCCCTTCACTTGCCAATATCGGGAGCATCATGGAAAGCACATTGTTCAAGAACGCCGCGCTGCTGGATCCGGCCCGGCCCGAGCTGCTGGAGGACCACGACGTGCTGGTCGAGAACGGCCTGGTCAAGGAAGTCTCGGACCGACCGCTGTCGGCCGCGTCGGCGCGCGTCATCGACCTGAAGGGCAAGACGCTGATGCCGGGCCTGATCGATCTGCACGTGCATGTGATCGCGGTGCAGCTGAACCTGCCGCAGCAGATGGCCATGCCCAATGTGCTGGTGACGTTCCGCTCGGCGCCGATCCTGCGCGACATGCTGCGCCGGGGCTACACCACCGTGCGCGACGCCGGCGGCGCCGGCCATGCCTTCAAGGTGGCGGTGGAGCAGGGGCTGGTGCAGGGGCCGCGCCTGTTCGTGTCGGGCCGGGCGCTGAGCCAGACCGGCGGCCACGGCGACGGCCGTCCGCGCAGCGATTTCATGCCGGGCGATTCGCCGTGTCCCTGCTGCGTGCGGGTGGGCGCGCTGGCGCGCGTGGCCGACGGCGTGGACGAGGTGCGCCGCGCGGTGCGCCAGGAATTGCAGATGGGCGCGGACCAGATCAAGATCATGGCGTCCGGCGGCGTGGCCTCGCCTACCGATCCGGTCGGCGCCTGGGGCTATTCCGAGGACGAGATCCGCGCCATCGTCGCCGAGGCGCGCGCCCGCCAGACCTATGTGCTGGCCCACGCCTACACCGCCGAGGCGATCTCGCGCGCGGTGCGCTGCGGCGTGCGCACCATCGAACACGGCAACCTGGTCGACGCCGAGGCGGCGCGGCTGATGGCCGGGCAGGGCGCCTATGTGGTGCCCACGCTGATCACCTACGAGGCCCTGGCCAACGAAGGCGCGGACCTGGGCCTGCCGGCCGACAGCGTGGCCAAGGTGGCGCAGGTGCGCAACGCCGGCCTGCATTCGCTGGAGATCTATCGCGACGCGGGCGTGCCGATGGGCTTCGGCACCGACCTGCTGGGCCCGTCGCACCGCCTGCAAAGCGAGGAATTCCGTCTGCGCGCCGAGGTGCTGGGCGCGCCGGCGGTGATCGCCAGCGCCACGCAGGTGGGCGCGCGGGTGCTGGGCATGGAGGGCAAGCTGGGCGTCATCGCGCCGGGCGCCTGCGCCGACATGCTGGTGGTGGACGGCAATCCGCTGCGCGACGTGTCCTGCCTGCTGGGGCAGGGCGAGCACATCCCGCTGGTGATGCAGAACGGCAAGGTGCAGTTCGACGAGCTGGCCGCCTGAGCGGACGGCGGGGGCGGGCGGCCTGGTGTGCCGTTCCTTCGGCGCGGGCGTTTCCGAGGGACAGCACGCTAGGGCTTGCCGCCCGCGTCGGCGGGCCTGACCGCCGCCCGCCACAGGTCCAGGAAATGGCGCTTCTTGAGCGCGTCCTGGTACACCAGCAGGCCCACGCCCAGGCCCAGCGGCCGCACGCCGGCGGCCGGTACCACCGAATCGCCCACCGGGCGCATGCCGGAAGCCTGCGCGATCATGTGCTGGCCGCGCGGCGACAGCAGGTAGTCGAGGAACATCGCGCCCAGGTCCGGGCGCGGCGCCTGGCGCGGGATCAGCGCGGCGCGCGACAGCATCAGCGTGTAGTCGCGCGGGTAGATGACGGCCAGCGGCGCGCCGCGTTCGATGCGGTGGCGGGTATAGGACTCCAGCACGTTGTAGGCCAGCGTGGCGTCGCCGCGTTCCAGCATGTCCAGCGCGTCGTCCGACGAGGCATACAGCGCCGCGTCGTTCTGGCCCAGCGCCGCCAGCAGCGCCGGCGCCATGCTGTCCAGGCGCGTGTCCTGGGTGGCGGCCAGGTAGCCGATGGCGCTGGCGCCGACGTCATAGGTCGACACGGCGCCGGCCAGCGGCCGGTCGGGCGCCTGCAGCAGCGACAGCAGCGCGCGGCGGGTGCGCGGCGCGCGCGCCGCGTCCAGCCTGCGCGTGTCGTAGACCATGACGATGGGATCGGTGCCGGTGCTGAAGACTTCGTCGCGCCAGTTGGCCCAGGCGGGCAGGGCGCGGGTCTCGGGCGAGTCATGGGGCAGCGCGTAGCCGTCGTTGGCCAGCTTGGTCTGCAGGTCCATGGCGCTGCTGATGACCAGGTCCGGGCCGGATTTTTCGCTTGCGGCGTCGCGACGCCGCGCGATGATTTCGTCGTACAGCGCCTGGGTGGGCAGTTCGGTGTATTCCAGGCGCAGGGCCGGATGGATGCGGTGGAAGTCCTCCAGCACGCCACGGAACACGGGCAGGCTGTTGGATGCATGCACCACCAGCACGTTGGCGGATCCGTCCGGGCCCAGCGCGAGCGTGTTGGGCGGTTCGGCCTGGGCCCGCGCCGGCGGGGCCAGGGTCAGGGCCAGCGGCAGCAGCAGCGGCAGGATCAGCGCGCGCGCCAGCCGGCGCAGGAGGGTGTCAGCTTTCATGGGGCAGCGCCGGCAGCAGGATGACGGCGTCCAGCCCGCCGCCCACGCGGTTGCTCAGTCGCAGCTCGCCGTGGTGGCTGTCGACCGCGCGGCGCACGATGGACAGGCCCAGGCCGGCGCCGGCCGAGCGCGGATTGGGGCCGCGCACGAAGCGCTCGAAGGCGGCATGGGCCAGGGCCGGCGGGATGCCCGGTCCTTGGTCGGACACGGTGACGCGCCAGCGCGCGCCGTCGCGTTCCAGCCGCACGTCGATATGGCCGCCGGGCGCGGCGCCGTGGCGCAGCGCGTTGTCGATCAGGTTCTTGAAGGCCTCGCGCAGCATCAGGCTGTCGCCCAGGGCCGGCGCGGGCGCGCCGTCGATGGGCAGGGCCAGGCGCACGTCGGGCGCGGGCTCGGCCTGCGGCACCGAGTCGTACACGGCCTGGTCCAGCAGCTCGGCCAGGTCCAGCGGCTGGAACTGCCGCACATTGCTGCGGTGGATCACGCTGGCGTCGCTGAGCAGCTGGTTGACCAGCCGCGACAGTTTCTCGGCGTTGCGCAGCACGGCCAGCAGGCTGCGGCGCTGTTCGGCGGGGTCTTCCTCGTCCAGCGCCACTTCCATCTGCGCGTGCAGCGCGGCCAGCGGCGTGCGCAGCTGATGCGCGGCCTCGGCGATGAACAGTCGCAGCGTGTCCAGGTTTTCCGCCAGCCGCGCCATGAAGCCGTCCAGCGTATGCACCAGCGTGTCCAGCTCTTCCGGCACGGGCGCCTTGATGGGTTGCAGGTCGGACGCGCCGCGCGCGGCCAGCTCGCGCTCGATGCGGCGGATCGGCGCCAGCGAACGGCGCAGGCCCCACCAGGCCAGCGCCAGCGCGGCGGCGGTGAAGCCCAGCAGCGCCAGCGTGCCGCGCCACAGCACCCGCGCGGCCAGCGCATCGCGCGCCTCGCTCGTCTGGCCGACCAGGACGCGTGCGCTGCGCGTGCCGGCGGGACCGGCGATCTTGCGCTCCATCCAGGCGAAGCGCACCGGCTGGCCCTGGTAGCGCGCCTCGAACAGCCGCGATGAGGCCGCGTCGTCGGACGCGCCATCCACGGGCGGGGCGGGCAGGTCGGGATAGCCGGACACCAGCGCGCCGTCGCCGGCCCGCACCTGGTAGAACACGCGGTCGCGCGGCGCCTGCTCCAGCAGGGCCAGCGCGGCATAGGGCATGTCCATGCGCCATTCGTCGTCGACCAGCTGCAGGCTGTCGGCGATGGACAGCGCCGAGGCGCGCAGCAGCTGGTCGTAGGCGGTGTCGGCGGTCTGCTGCGCATAGCCGCGCACCATCAGGTAGAGCCCGCCCACGCCGGCGACGAATAGCGCCAGCAGCATGGCCAGCAGCCGGCGGCGGATCGAGATGCGGCCGGCGCCGGCATCGGGCCGCGGCGCGCCGGCAGCCTTAGCCGCCGGCTGGCGCGTCGGGCTTGCCGTCATCGCTGCACGTCAGGATGTAGCCGGTGCCGCGCCGGGTCTCGATGCGCAGCGGCGAGCCTTCGAGCTTGCGCCGCAGCCGGGCGATGTAGACCTCGATGGCGTTGGGCGCCGCGTCGTCGTCGAAGGCGAACAGCTTGTTGGCGATCTCGTCCTTGCTGACGGCGCGGTTCATGCCGGCCAGCAGGATCTCCAGCAGGCTGTATTCGCGCTTGGGCAGCTCGATGCGCTGGCCGGCCAGCGTGAGCAGGCGCGCGGCGCTGTCGATGACCAGATCGCCGAAACGCTGCACGCCGGCGGCCTGCGCGCTGGGCCGGCGCAACAGGGCGCGGCAGCGCGCCTCCAGTTCGCGGAAGTCGAAGGGCTTGGCCAGGTAGTCGTCGGCGCCGGTGTCGAGCGCGTGGACGCGGTCCTCGATGTCGATGCGGGCGGTCAGCGCCAGCACCGGGATCTTGCTGCCCCGGTCGCGCAGGCGATGCAGGATGTCGAAGCCCGACATGCGCGGCAGGCCGATATCCAGGATCACCAGGTCGAAGCTTTCGTATTGCAGCACGCCGTCGGCGCTCAGGCCGTCGTTCTGCCAGTCGACCGCATGGCCGAGCCGGCGCAGCCGGCGCACGATGGCGTCGGCCAGGTCTTCGTCGTCTTCGATCACCAGGATGCGCATGCGGCCAATTTTCGCATAGTGGATGCCCCCACGCTGCGCGCTCCAAGGGCGCTTGCTGCCCCCCCGAGCGGGGCGCCCTTCCTTGGGGCGGCCCGGCGCAGGGGCGGGCCGCTCCCTCCGCCGGGCGTGCCTCGCAAAAACGACAGGTTCCAGACAGCTTTAATTCCTAGCCTTGCGGTCCTGTCCGTCTCCCCTTGCCGGGGCGGCTACGAATAACAACGATCCGTGGAGATACCCCATGCTTCTGACCCTGCTTGGCTTCGGCATGGTGATCACGTTCATGACGCTGATCATGACCAAGCGACTGTCGCCCCTGGTGGCGCTGATCCTGGTGCCCATCCTGTTCGCGTTGATGGGGGGCTTCGGCGCCGGCATCGACAAGATGATGCTGGACGGCATCCGCAAGATCGCGCCCACGGGCGTGATGCTGATGTTCGCCATCCTGTACTTCGGCGTGATGATTGACGCCGGCCTGTTCGATCCCATCGTCGGCCGCATCCTGCGCGCGGTGAAGGGCGATCCGCTGAAGATCGTGGTGGGCACCACCGTGCTGGCGCTGGTGATCTCGCTGGACGGCGACGGCTCGACCACCTACATGATCGTGGTGGCGTCGATGCTGCCGCTGTACCGTCGCCTGAAGATGAATCCGTTGTCCATGACCTGTCTGGCCATGCTGGCCAGCGGCATCATGAACCTGACGCCCTGGGGCGGGCCGACCGCGCGCGCCGCCAGCGCGTTGCATGTGGACGTGGGCGACATCTTCGTGCCGCTGGTGCCGGTGATGGGCGTGGCCATCGTGGCGCTGCTGGCGCTGGCCTTCGCGCTGGGCCTGAAGGAGCGCCGCCGCCTGGGCGTGCTGTCGCTGCCGGACGGCGCCACGCTGCACGCGGGCTACGACGAGGACGGCCCCAAGAACCTGCCCGAGATCGAGGTCGACCAGGACCTGCGCCGCCCGCGCCTGCTGTGGGTCAATGCCGGCCTGACGCTGGCGCTGATGGTCAGCCTGGTCATGGGCGTGCTGCCGCTGCCGGTGCTGTTCATGATCGCCTTCGCCATCGCGCTGATCATCAACTACCCGGACCTGGCCGAGCAGCGCCGCCGCGTGGCGCAGCACGCGGGCAACGTGCTGTCGGTGGTGTCGCTTATCTTCGCCGCCGGCATCTTCACCGGCATCCTGTCGGGCACGGGCATGGTCGAGGCCATGTCGCGCAGCCTGCTGGCCGTGCTCCCTGACGCCATGGGTCCGTACCTGGCCGGCATCACCGCGCTGGTGAGCCTGCCCTTCACCTTCTTCATGTCCAACGACGCGTTCTATTTTGGCGTGCTGCCGATCCTGAGCGAGGCGGCGCAGGGCTACGGCATCAGCGCCGTGGAAATGGCGCGCGCCTCGCTGATCGGCCAGCCGGTGCACCTGCTGAGCCCGCTGGTGCCGTCCACCTATCTGCTGGTCGGCCTGGCCGGCGTGGAATTCGGCGACCACCAGCGCTACGCGCTCAAGTGGGCCACGATGATCTGCCTGGTGATGCTGGCGGCTGCGCTGGCGTTCGGCTTGTTTCCCCTGGTCGGCAGCGTCGGCTGAGCCGGCGCGCCCTTGAAATAGGAGTTTCCATGGCTTTGCGCATTGCTTACGTCACCAGCGGCATGGGCCATACCGGCACCGCCATCTGCCAGGCGCTGCATCGCGCCGGCCACCGCGTGGTGGCAGGCTGCGGGCCGAAATCGTCCCGCAAGGATCACTGGCTGAAGGCGCAGAAGGCGCTGGGCTATGACTTCACCGCGTCCGAGGGCGACGCCACCGACTGGGAATCGACCCGCGCGGCCTTCGCGCGCGTGCGCGGCGAGGTCGGCGAGATCGACGTGCTGGTCAACAACGCCGGCGCCATGCTGGACATGCGGTTGCGGCAGATGGGCTATGCCGAGTGGTCGGCGGTGCTGCGCAGCAACCTGGACACGCTGTTCAATACCACCAAGCAGGTGGTCGACGGCATGGCCGACCGGGGCTGGGGCCGCATCATCAACATCGGTTCGGTGGCGGCCGAGAAGGGCCAGATCGGGCAGGTCAACTACGCCACGGCCAAGGGCGCGGCCATCGGCTTCACGCGCTCGCTGGCGCAGGAAGTCGCGGCGCGCGGCGTGACGGTCAACCTGGTGTCGCCCGGCTTCATCGCCGACGACACGGTCAAGGCCTTTCCGCCGGCGCTGCTGGATCGCATCGTGGAAAGCGTGCCGGTCGGCCGCCTGGGCACGCCGCAGGACCTGGCGGGGCTGTGCGCCTGGCTGGCCTCGGACGAGGCGGCCTTCGTGACGGGGGCGAACTACGCCATCAACGGCGGCGTGTACATGAGCTGAGGCAGGGTCGCTTGCCGCGCCCGCCGGTCCTAGCTGTTCAGGACCGGGCTGCCGTGGCGCCGCAGGAAATCCGGGATGGACGAGGGCGTGCGCTTGCTGCCCTCCAGCCATTCCACGCGCCACTCGGTCAGACGTTCGCCGGTGTGGTGCTCGTAGCGGCCGGGCTCCGGCTCGTTGATGCATTCGTCCTGGCGCACCAGCACCAGCGGTTGCTCGGCTCCGGCCGTCTCGCGCGAGTAGGCGCTGGCTTCCTCGAAGGTGGCGAAGGCGCAGTAATAGTCGTCGCCGTCGTAGAGGTCCTCGCCGCCGTCGTGCGGGTGCACCCAGACGCGGTATTCCAGCACGGCGTCGTAGAAATAGCCGCCGCCGGACTTGGTCTGGGCGGGATATTCGCCGATCAGGTCGGCATCGACGGCGATGGGGAAGGCGGAGCGGAGAGAGGCGGGCATGGCAGAGGATTCCGGGCGCTGCAGGCGCTATGGGGGGATTGTAGGAAGCCTGACGGCCCGGGGCGCCCGCCGCGCCCCAGGTTTCCATTTCAGACGGTCACAAAGCCAAGCGGATCAAGGGTAAACCCTTAATAACCAAAAACCGCTTCAGCCCCGGTGCACCGAGACCCCGCCATCGACCAGCAGCGCCGTGCCGGTGGTGAAGCTGGACGCGTCCGACGCCAGGTACAGCGCCGAGCGCGCGATCTCGGCGGGCGTGGCCAGGCGCTTGAGCGCGTGCAGGTTCTCGACGTAGGCGCGGGCCTCGGGCGAGGCCATGGCGTCGCGCCCCATCGGCGTGTCGGTGCCGCCGGGCAGCAGCGCGTTCGCGCGGATGCCGCGCGCGCCATATTCCGAGGCGATGACCTGGGTCAGGCCGATCAGGCCGGCCTTGCTGGCCGCATAGGCGCCCATGCCGGGAAACCCCGCCGTGTAGCCGACGAAGGTGGACGTGAAGATCAGCGAGCCGCCGCCGCGCGCCAGCATGGCGGGAATCTGGTGGCGCGCGCCGAGGTAGGCGCTGGTCAGGTTGGCCTGCAGCACGTCCTGCCATTCCTGCGGTTCGATCTCGTGCAGCGGCCGCGACGGGCCCATGGCTCCCGCGTTGTTGAAGGCGATGTCCAGTCCGCCGAAGCGTTCCACGGCCGCCGTGACGGCGTCGCGCGCCAGTGCCTCGTCGCGCACGTCGCCGGCCACGGCCAGCGCCCGGCCGCCTGCGGCCTCGATGGCGGCGGCCAGCCTGTCCAGCTCGGCCGCGCGGCGCGCCACCAGCACCACGCTGGCGCCCTCGCGCGCATAGAGTTTTGCCGTTTCCAGCCCGATGCCGGAACTGGCGCCGGTGACGATGGCGACCTTGCCGGCCAGTTGTCCTGATGCTTGCATGCCCGATCTCCTGTGGTTGCGGGGTCAGGCCGTCAAGGTAGGCGAGGCGTCGGGGCGCGGCTATCCGTTTATTGCCGCGCCCCGGCCTTTTGCTACAGGCCCAAGGCCTTGCGCTCGTCGGCGCTCAGCCTGGCCAGCTGCGTGGCGTCCAGCGGACCGTCGCCCACCACCTGCACGGCGCCGTCGCGCCGGTACGTCGCCTGGCGCTCGGGCGAGGGGGCCGAGGCCCCCGGGCTGGATGCCGCGCCCGCCGTCGGCTCGTCGCCAAAGCCCAGGATCTGCACGCTGATGATCGAGGGCTGGTTCTGGCGCGCCTGGTTCTGCGCGCGCTGCGCCGAGTCCTGGGCGGCGCCGACGGCCGAGCTGGCGGCGGCGCTGGCCGACGACAGCGCACCGGTGTTGACCGAGGCGGCCACCGGCACGCCGACGCTCTCGCCCTGCGCCTTGATGTTGGCGGCGTTGAGCACCTGCTGGGCATGGATGTTGATGTTGCCCGACACGCGGATGCCGGCCTCGCCCGCGTCGATGGTACCCAGCGGCGCGTACAGGTCCACGTCGCCGGCCGGCACTTCCGCGATCGGCGCCAGCGTGGCGATGCCGGCGCCGGTGGCGGGCGCCGACGGCGACAGCGCCACGTTGCCGATGCTGTCGTAGCGGCGGGTCGGCGGGGTGTAGACCACGGTGGTCTTGGAGCCGCGACCGGCGTTGATGTCGCCCTGCGCCGACCAGGCCAGGATGCTGCCGCCGAAGGTCGTCATGACGCGGCTCTGGCCCAGCAGGATGCTGTCGCGCGCATAGAACTGGATGTCGCCGCTGCCCTGGGTCAGCACGCCCGCCGTGGCCGGCGGGACCGCGCCTTCCACGCCGTAGACCTGCGCGCCGCCGGGCGTCAGCACCTGGATGTCGCCGCCGGCGCGCGTCTGCACTCCCGCGCCGCCATACATGGTGATGCCGCCGGCATAGTCGGCGCCGGCATCGCGCGCCGGGAACAGAGCGGCGATGGCCTGGCGGCCGCGCAGGAAGCTGCCCAGGCGCGGGCTGGACTTGGCGTTGTACTCGCGGCCGCCGGCGCGCAGCTCGGCGAAGTAGACCTGGCGCGCGAACACGCGCTGCTGCTCGGGCGGCAGCGCGTCGAAGTAGGCGCGCGCGTCGCTGGTGTTGCCGGCGAAGCCGTAGACCTGCGTCAGCCACAGCAGCAGTTCGTGTTCGTAAGTCTTGAACGGCAGGCCCTGGTCGGTCAGCGGCCGCGACGGATCGGCGACGCGGGACGGGTCCAGGTAGCGGCGCAGGAAGCCGGCGTAGTCGGCGCCCTGCGCGCCCAGGCCGGCCTGCATGGCGATGCCGGCGCCCGGGCGGGTGTCGCCCGGCACCACCGGCCCCAAGCTCAGCACGGCGGCCTGGTCCAGCATCTGGATGTTGCGGCCGGCGCTGATTTCCAGCGTGCCGGGCCCAGCCACGGTGAAGCTGCCGGCGATGATGTCGCGGCCGGCGCGCACCAGCGAGACGTCGCTCGCCTGGTCGTGGATGAACAGGTTGTTGGTGTAGCTGTAGCTGAACGGGAAGGGGCTCGACTCCAGCGGTCCCAGGGGGCTGCCGCTGCCGACGATGTCGCGTCCGGCCAGCATGCGCACGGCGCCCGCGCCCAGGTGCCACTGCCTGCCGGTCAGGTTTTCCGGCGGGCCGAAGCGCAGCAGGCGGCCGCTGCTGACGCCGACCAGGTCGCCGTCCATCGCGTAGAAGCGCGACGCCGCCCAGGGGCCGGCCGCCGCCGCCGCCGGCGAGCCGAAGGCGAACAGCACGCGCTCGCCGTAGGAGCCGTCCTGCGACAGCGTATTGGGGCCCCAGATGGCGGAGTTGAAATTGCCGTTCTTCACCATGCCGACGAAGGCGGGGCGGTAGGGCGAGGCCAGCGTGTCCAGCGATGCGCCGCTGCGCATGAGCGGCGCGTTGCCGCCGTAGATCGAATCGCCCGCCAGCAGGTCCAGGCGGCCGGCGGGGCCGGGCGCCAGCAGCACGGGGGTCTTGTAGTAGATGCTGCCGTTGGCGGCCACGGCCGACAACTGCGACGGGTAGGTCACGACGCTGTCGTTCAGCGGCGTCACCGGCATGATGGGCGTCAGGTTGCCGCCGGCCGAAAACAGGTCGATGGCGGTGTTCGCGGTCCACAGCGAGAACCAGGTATTGGCGCCGTACGCGCCCGGCGTGCCATTTGCCTGGACATAAGGCATGGACAGCGGCATGGGGGCGCGGCCCGGATCGTCGGCCTTCTCGATGGCCAGGTCGCCCAGGCTGCGCAGCCGGAAGGCGCTGTCGCCGGCGTACAGGGCGATGCCGCCCGTGGTCACGACGTCGGCCGCGCGGAACAGGTCCAGGGCGCGTGTGTCGCGCGCCGCCTTCACGCCGTACAGCGGATCGAGCCTGCCGAAGGACGCGGCCTGCAGCGAGGTCTGGCCGCGCAGGTTGGTGACCGAGCCGCTGGACTCGTAAGGCGTGGGCAAGGCCGGGTTCAGGGCGCCGCCCACGCGCAGCTCGATGTCGCCGCCGCCGGTCAGCGCCAGACGGCCGTCGGCCTGCATGCGGCCGGTGCTGCCCACCGCCAGCACCAGGGCCTGGCTGCGCGGATTGATCTGGCGCAGGCCGTCGCTGACCAGGCGGGGTTGCTGCCGGCCGGCATCGCCGCCCACGTCCATGCTCAGGTTGCCGCCGCCCAGCGTGCCGAAGCCGGTGAAGCCGCGCAATTCGTCGGTGGGCTGGTTGATGTCGCCGGCCACGTAAGTGCCGAAGTTGATCCACCAGGCGGTGGGCTGCGCCTGGCCGATGGCCGCCGAGCCGGATCCCTGGCGCCAGAGCCAGTTGCCTGGCGTGTCGCTGTTGTAGCCGATGGAGGATGTCACCGGCCGGCCATAGGACGCCGGGGATGCGAGCATCACGTCGCCGATCAGGTTGGCGCCGGCGCGCACGGTCAGGTTGCCGCCGCCGTCCGGATACCAGGCGCGGTAGACGCTTTGCGCGCCGCCGTTGACGTAGGGCTCGAAGCCCTGGCTGGGATCGTTCGTCACCTTGCCGGCCAGGCCCCTCAGGCGCGGCTGGTTGTACGGGTCGCCGGCCTGGGTGGCGGTAGACGAGGCGCCGGCGGTATAGACGCCGTACAGCGAATGCATGCGCAGGTCGCCGCCGGCCAGCAGATCCAGGTCGCCGGTGCCGGTGCGCAGCACGCTGAAGCGCGCGGTCGCGGGAGCCGCCAGATAATCCTTGGGCTCCTTGGCCTTGCAGTAGTCGGGCACGTCCTTGCACATCAACGCGGCTGACGGGTAGCCGAAGTTGTCGATGATGAACTGCTCGTCGATCACCGTGCCGGCCAGCCAGGGCATGCCGATGTCGTCGGCGCCCTGCTGGGTCCACAGGAAGTTGCCGGGCGCGTCGAAGCCGTACATGCCGTAGTGGTTGTCGGCCAGCACCAGGTTGCCGCGCTTGACGCCATATTGCGTGGCGCGCGTGTCGGCGCCGTCCAGGTCGGCGCCGCCGACCAGGCGCATCGACCAGGACTGCGAGCCTTCCGGCAGCATGGGCGCCACGGCCCAGACCTTGCCCTGCGCGTCGTTGACGACAGGACGCAGGTCCACGTATTGCACGCCGGGATTGAGCTTGACGTTGGCGCCGGACGGAATCAGCGCGCCGCGCGGCAGGATGACGTTGCGCGCCAGCGTCAGCAGGTTGGAGCCATAGGGGACGTTCGGCAGGTTGGGCAGCGCGATGCCGGCGGGCCATTCGGTCGTGGCCAGGAAGGTCATGGCCGTGATGCGCCAGCCGGCGGCCAGTTTCGCGCCCGCGGCCAGCGTGCGAGGCTGCGCCAGCACGGTGCCGGCGGCCAGCGCCACGCTGCCGTCCGCGTTGAGCACGGCGGCCGACAGGATGGCGCCGGCCGGCAGCGTCAGCGGCTGGGCCAGCGCCGCCGTCACGGGCAGCACGGAGCCGGGCTCCAGCGTGAAGCTCGACAGCGTCACGCCGTAGTTCAGCACCACGCCGCCGGGGATCTGCGTGCCGGCGGCCAGCTCCACGCCGGCGTGTGGCGTGACCATGTCGCCGCCGGTGTAGTCCACGCCCGGCAGCAGGCGCCAGCCCTTGGCGTCCTGCTTCACGTCCGGGGGCGGCGCGAAGCCGTCGTTGATGCTGCCGTGGATCTGCAGGTCGCCGCCGGCGCGGATCACCAGGTTGCCGACTTCGCCCGAGCCGTAGACGCCGGTCAGCGGGGTGTGCGGGTTGAGGCTGGCGTAGCGGTAGCGGGACAGGTCCAGGTCGCCCTGCACCACCAGGTCGCCGTCGGGCGTGGCGCTGCGGATCTCGATGCCGGGGCGCAGGTGCAGCGCGTCGGCATAGGGGCGCAGGCCGGCCAGCTTGCCGTCGACCAGGCTGGCGTTGGCCAGCGCCTGGGTGATGAAGGCGCGGCTGTCGTCGTGCAGGCGGTCCAGGTAGTCCTGGTCGATGATTTGGTAGGGCTTGCCGCCGGCAGTGGTTTCGGTGCCGGGGGTGGCGCTGCGGTCGACCCAGACGCCGTTGACGGCGATGCTGCGCGCGCCGCGGATGTCCAGCGGGCCGCGCGCCTCGATGTCGATGTCGCCGCCGCGCGCGCCGTTCAGGCGCGGCGCGTTCAGTTCCAGCGTGCCGCGCGGCTTGCCGTCCTGGCGCGGGTCGTTGCTGCCGGCGCGCAGGTCGATGCGCGCGCCGCCGTCCAGGCGCAGCGTGCCCTGGCCGGCCTTGAGTTCGACGATGGCGCGGTTGGGCGCGTCGATGATCTGGCCGTAGCTGTCGACGCGCAGCGTGGTGCCGTGCGCGTCCAGCACGGCGTTGGACGCCAGGCGCAGGCCGTCGCGCGCCGACAGGCGGATGCTGCCCACGCTGACGCCGCTGGCGTCGATGCGGCCGGCCACCGTGAGGCTGCCGGCGTCGACCGAGATATTGACTTCGCGGGCACGCACCTCGTCGCCGATGGTCAGGTCGCCGCGCTTGATCTGGAAGCTGCGCGCGCCGTAGACCGAGCCCGCGTTCAGGCGCTGGTTCAGCGCGGTGAAATCCAGCTGCTGGGCGCGGATGTCGACGGCGCCCTGGGCATACGGCACGCGCGAGCCGCCGGTCTCGTAGTCGCCCGAGGCGCTGCCCAGAATGCGGCCTTGCAGGTCGACGCGGCCCGCGCCGGGATCCAGCGCGATGGCCGTCAGGCGGCCGGCGCGGTTGTAGCTGGCAGACAGGTCGATGACGCTGCCGGCGGCCTGGGTGATGTCGCCGTGGCGGCTTTCCAGGATGGCTTCGCCGCCCCAGCTGTATTTGGTCAGTTCCTCGAACGGCACGGGCCGGCCCGCCAGGTCCAGCTGCGCCTGGCCGGTCAGGACCAGCGCCCGGTCGGCGCGCAGCGCCACCTTGCCCGAAGGCAGGGCGATGCGGCCGTCGATGTTGAGCCGGCCCGCGTCCAGTCCAAGTTCCGCGCCCAGGCCGCGTATCGCGCCGGCCTGCGCGCCGGCGGGCATGGCCAGGTTGATCGCGTCGCCGGCCTTGATCCGGTTGACCGAGCCGGCCTCGCCCGTGAGCAGCGGCGTGAACAGGTTCAGCGTGCCGCCGCTGTATTGCCAGCCGCCGGCGCTGTCGTAGGCGCCGCGCGTCTGGTACACGTTCAGGCTGCCGCGATGGTTGGCGGTGATGCGGTCGCTGGCGCGCAGGTTGACGTTGGCGAAACCCAGCGTCAGGCGTGCCTGGTCCAGGCCGCCGACGGGCTGGGTGTACGGGCCGTAGCCGAACTCGATGCGTTCGGCCTCGATGTTCAGCGACCCCTGGCCGGTGCCGGCGCCGTTGTTGACCACGCCGGCCGGCGCGCTGACCGCGCCGTTCCAGATCAGGTTGCCGGCGCGGATTGTGGCCGCATCGCCGGCCTGGCCGTAGCCGTAGATGGCCGGCGCGGTCAGCGCCAGCGTCCGCAGGCGCGACTTGCCGGTGGCCGGATCCAGCGTGTCCAGCACGACATTGTTGAAGAAGTTGAAGGAATCGCTGACGGCCAGCGTCAGCATTTCCAGCGCCGGCGCGCCGTGCTGCCGGTCGCCCGCCATCAGGCGGTCGAGCAGCGTCTGGTTCAGCGTCAGCCCGCTGGACAGGCCGCCGCGCGCGGCCGCGTCGGCCAGCGCCTGCTCGCTGCCGGCATTGACGCTGCCGACCGCCAGCGTCAGGTAGCGCGCGCCGTAGCGGGCGGCGTTGTCCAGTTCGAAGGCCTTGTTGGTGGCGAAGGCGATCGTGCCTTCCGAATAGAGCTGCGCCTCGCCCGCGCAGGCGGCGGGACCGCAGGCGCCGATGCGGATGGCGCCCGCGCCGACGGGCGGCTGGTCGGCATCGGGCGGCAGCAGGTTGATCCAGCCGTTGGACACCGCCACCACGCTGGCGGGGCCGGGCCTGTAGGTGAAGCCGGTCGACGAGTCGAAGCCCGGCGCGCCGCGTCCCACGGTGTTGATGGATGCGCCGCGTTCGATGACGATGCTGCCCGAGGGCACGCCGGCGACCAGGAAGACCTCGGCGCCCGTCAGCTGGGCGCCCGCGCGCAGCGCGATGCTCTGGAAGTGGGTGGTGCCGTAGCCGAAATAGACAATGTTGCCGATGTTCCGGTAGTCCACGGCCGGCGTGGCGCCCACCATCAGGCGCGGCGCGCCCAGGCGGTTGAGCTGGGCCGAGTCCAGCGAGAGGCCGTTGAATCCGGCGCTGCGGCCGGCGCCGGGCGCGGTGATTTCCAACGCGTCCTGCCAGCTGTTCATGGAAGCGACCGCGAGCGTGCCGCTGTAGCCACCGCGAGCGGCCGAGAAATCGGCCCGGCCGGCGAAGCTGAAGGACTCGCCCGGCGCGTCCTTGGCCAGTAGCAGGCGCAGCGTGCGGGCATCGGCCGGCGCCAGCGCGCGCGGCTGTCCACGGCGCGCCGCGTCGGCCGCCACGAAGGCGGCGTAGTCCATTTCGTTGTACTGCGAGTACTGGCGCAGCACCTGGCCCGAGGTGATCAGCAACTGGCGCGGCACGGCGTCGGCGATGCCGGCCGAGGCATTGCCCAGGCGGCCGGCGATGGACCAGGAGCCATTGCGCAGCCGCAGCGCGCCGGCGGCATCCAGGCCGGGCGTCGCGCCGTTGATCTCGACGCGGAAGGCGCCGGGCATCAGGGCGTAGGTGGACGGCATCAGCGTGTAGGTGCCGGCCGGCAATCCGGGAACGCCGGCGCCGATGGTGACCTGCTGGCCGATCTGCGGCTGGCTCTGGCCCGCGTCCGGCGCGGTCGGCGCGGCCATGGGCTGGGCACCCGGCACCAGCGCGTAGACGGGATTGGTGGACAGGCCGGGCAGGGTGAAGCCGCCTTGAGGATTGGTCTGCACCAGCGGATTGAAGCGCGCGTCGGTGGAGCCGCCGCGGCCCGAGATGAAACCCGCGCCCAGCAGCTGTCCGCCGCCGGACAGGTCCACCAGTGCGTTGTCGCCGACCTGCACAGTCTGGCCGGCGAGCTGCAGGCCCACGGACAGGCTGCCATGGTATTCCCCGCCGCCCTGGCCGGTCAGGCGCACGTCCTGCCCCAGCCATTGATAGCCGACGCCGTCCACGGTGCCGCCGTAGGGCATCGTCAGGCCGCGTCCGCTGACGGAGGTGACGCTGCCGGGCAGCAGCGTCACGCGCGAGGTGAGGCCGTTGGTGCTCGCCTCGCCGATCTCCAGCAGGCCGAGCGGCGCGCGCAGCACGCCGCCCTGTTCGATGATGTCGGCCGCGAGCCGCAACGTGCCGAAGGCGCTGTAGGGCATGTCCGGCAACTGATCGGCGGCGCGCCGGATCACGAGGCGGCTGCCGGCCTCGAAACCCGGTTGGCCGTCGCGCTTGCCGCCCACGCCCGCCGCCACGCGCACGACGGCGCCGGTCTCGGGATAGATCTGGGCGGCAGTCAGCGTCAGGTCGCCGGGCGTGGCGAACTGCGTGGTGAGGACGGCGCTCGAGTCCCGGTTCAGCGCGCCCAGGCCGCCCAGGATGCGGATGTCGCCACGGCTGACCAGTTCGGCCATGGGGAAGCCCAGGCCGGTGTAGCGCGTCGGTCCCGAGGCCGGATGCGTGATGGCCAGGGGGCCGAGCGTGACGTTGTCGCGCAGGTCGATCAGGCCGGCTTCGGCGCGCAGCACGGATGCACTGACGCGATTGCTGGTGATTGGCGCCGGCAGCGGCCGCTGGTAGCCCTCGCGGCTGTTGCCGTCGGTGGCGCCGGCCAGCATGATGTAGGGCGCGGCCAGCCGAACGCGCGCCGTCGGCGCGGCATCGGGCGTCATGGCGAGGGTCCGGCTGAACAGGCGCAGGCTCTGGCCCAGGTTCAGCGTGACGTCGCCGGCGAAGCTGAGCAGGCCATTGGACAGCAGGTCCAGCGCGCCGAAGCCGCCTTGCTCCAGCTGGTCGGCGCCCAGCGTGGCGTGGCCATAGGCCAGCTTGTCGGCGGCCGTGGCGGGATTGTCCAGCGCGGCAGGCAAGCCCGCCGTCGCCTTGTCCGACAGCACGAAGTCGCGCGGCGCCTTGACCCGGTCCTGGATCGCGCTGCTCTTGTATTCCGGCGTGTCCAGCCCCAGCGCCAGGCGGCCGCCGGCCGCGCCGGCGCCGCCCGAACGCGCGATCATCTGTCCGTCCAGGTACAGGCCGTTGGCCGAGCTGATGGCGATCAGCCCGCCGGCGCTGGCGGCGGCCACCGGCGCGCCGTTGGCCAGCAGGCTGGCGGAGGCGCCGGATGCGTCCAGCCGGCTGCCCGGCCGCAGCACGATGAACAGGTCCGGCGCGGCCACGTTGCCCTTGGCGACGTTGACCACGCCGCCCAGCGTGATGCTGCCGCCATCCTGCAGCAGGCCGTAGGACTGGCCCTTGAGGTTGACCGCCGTGG
>NZ_JBICCO010000069.1:0-39810 GCF_043119405.1 Achromobacter sp. 413638 | reverse complement strand
TGGTTTTGCGACGCGAGTACGTGAAGACATAAACGGCTCAACGGCCTGGCAAGAAACCTGACAAGAAATCCAGCACTGCGATGCTGAGGGGCTTTTTAGGTTTGCCGGGCGCGACTCTCATCATGGAGCGGGGGGCTAGCCCCAACTGACTCCGAATAGATTTGAGCAAGCCCAATTTACGCCTACACCGCCTCGCTTGCAAAAATCGGGCTGACCATAGATTTTCTTTTGGCGCGCCGTCATGATGCGCCGCCCTGCCTGCCCGCACGGAGCTGCGCATGCCGCTACCCCACGCAGGTGCCCCCGCCCCCAGCCGGATCTCCCACGGCCGGCCAAGCCGCCCCGAAGGCATTCCCCCTTCCACCTGTGGGGCAATTCATAAGAAAGAAATTTATTACTCGGTTATTTGGAAAGATGTTTTCAACGAATGCGGGTTTATCCCAGGTGGGACAACGCGGAGAATTCAGTCATCGGGAACACATGACGAACCACGACGGAGACCCGCCGGATTCGCACCCTAAATCCAAGACACGGAGGTCTACCATGAAAACCCTGACTACCACCCTGCTGATTTCGCTGGCCCTGGTCGGCGCCGGCGCTCAAGCCGCCGATCTGTCGCAAGCCAAGAGCAGCGCCCAGGTCGCCACCGAACTGCAACAAGCCAAGGCCAGCGGCCAGTACACGTTCGGCGAGCTGGACTATCCGCCCGCCCTGCCCCAGGCCGCCAGCCTGAGCTCGCAGCAAGTGAGCGATGAGCTGCAACAAGCCAAGATCAACGGCCAATACACCTTTGGCGAACTGCAATACCCGCCCGTCACCGCCGCCCCCGCGACCAAGGCCGCGAAGTCGCGCGCCGACGTGCAGGCCGAACTGGCGCAGGCCAAGGCCAGCGGCCAGTACACCTTCGGCGAGCTGGAATACCCGCCGATCGTGCGCTGAACCGGCCATCCGGTGAGCTGCTTGCTGTAGCCCGGCCGGCCTCGGACGGCATCATGGTCCGGGGCCGGTTTTTTCAGCTACGACAAGCGGATGCAGTACCGCCGCGGCAGAGATGCCGCGGTTTTTTTTGCCCATCGAAATAGGCCGCCAAGGCCGCGCGCCCTGCGGGCGCTAGCTGCCCCCAAAGGGGGCGTGTCATCTTGGAGGCGGCCCTGCGATGAAAAATCCCCGCAGGGCATGACGCCCTTGCGGGGATACGCAAGCCGGGGCGCCAGATCGGCACCCTATCCGGCGATTCAGCTGAAGAATTCCTTCACCCGGTCGGTCCAGGACTTGCTTTGCGGCGAATGGCGGTCGCCGCCGTCGTTCAGCGAGGCCTCGAACTGGCGCAGGATGTTCTTCTGCTCGTCGCTCAGGCGCACCGGCGTCTCGACCACCACGTGGCAGTACAGGTCGCCCGGATAGCTGCCGCGCACGCCGCGGATGCCCTTGCCGCGCAGGCGGAAGGTCTTGCCCGACTGCGTGCCTTCGGGGATCGAGATCTCGGCCTTGCCGCCCAGCGTCGGCACTTGCAGCTCGCCGCCCAACGCCGCCGTGGTGAACGGGATGGTCAGCTCGCAATGCAGGTCGTCGCCGTCGCGCTGGAAGATCTGGTGCTTCTTGATGTGGATTTCCACATACAGGTCGCCCGGAGGACCGCCGTTGATGCCCGGCTCGCCATTGCCGCTGGAGCGGATGCGCATGCCGTCGTCGATGCCGGCCGGAATCTTGACCTGCAGGGTCTTGTTGCGGCGGATGCGGCCCACGCCATCGCAAGCCTGGCAGGGATCGGTGATTTCCTTGCCGTTGCCGTGGCAGGTCGGGCAGGTCTGCTGCACGCTGAAGAAACCTTGCTGCATGCGGACCGCGCCCGAGCCGCCGCAGGTGCGGCAGGTCTTGGGCGAGGTGCCGGGCTTGGCGCCCGAGCCCTTGCAGGTGTCGCAGTTTTCCCAGCTGGGCACGCGGATCTCGGTGTCAAAACCGGCCGCGGCCTGCTCCAGCGTGATTTCCAGCGCGTATTTCAGATCGGCGCCGCGGTAGACCTGCGGGCCGCCGCCGCGACGGCCGCCACCGCCGCCGCCGAAGATCTCGCCGAAGATGTCGCCGAACGCATCGGCGAAGCCGCCGCCCATGCCGCCGCCCATGCCCGCGGCATTGGGATCGACGCCGGCGTGGCCATAGCGGTCGTAGGCGGCGCGCTTCTGCTCGTCGCCCAGGACTTCATAAGCCTCTTTGGCTTCCTTGAATTTCTCTTCGGCTTCCTTGCTATCCGGATTGCGGTCCGGATGGTACTTCATGGCCAGCTTACGATAGGCCTTCTTCAGTTCGTCGTCCGAGGCGTTCTTCGCCACGCCCAGGACTTCGTAATAGTCACGTTTTGCCATGATCGGTGGGCCCGGAAGCGAGCCTTCTTTTCAGTGCTACAGAATGAGTCCGCCCGGTAGGCGGAAAATCCGGCTACCGGGCGGCGCTGGGCAGGTCAGAGCCTGGCCATCAGTGGTCGCGCTTGACTTCCTTGAAGTCGGCGTCGACGACATTGTCGTCCACCGGCTTCGCGTTGTCCGCGGCCTGTTGCTGGCCCGCGGCCTGCTGCGCCTGCATGTCGGCGTACATCTTCTCGCCGAGCTTCTGCGAGGCGGTCGACAGCGCTTCCACCTTGGCGTCGATCGCGGCCTTGTCGCCGTCCTTCAGCACGGCTTCCAGGTCCTTGATCGCGGCCTCGATGCTTTCCTTCTCGGCGGCCTCGAGCTTGTCGCCGTATTCGGTCAGCGACTTGCGGGTGGCGTGCACCAGCGCGTCGGCCTGGTTGCGCGATTGCGCCAGCTCGGCCACGCGGTGATCTTCCTCGGCATTGGCCTCGGCGTCCTTGACCATGCGCTGGATCTCGTCTTCCGACAGGCCCGAGTTCGCCTTGATGGTGATCTTGTTTTCCTTGCCGGTGCCCTTGTCCTTGGCGGACACGTGCAGGATGCCGTTGGCGTCGATGTCGAACGTGACTTCGATCTGCGGCACGCCACGGGGCGACGGCGGGATGCCTTCGAGGTTGAACTCGCCCAGCGCCTTGTTGCCGGCGGCGATTTCGCGCTCGCCCTGGAACACCTTGATGGTCACGGCGGGCTGGTTGTCATCGGCGGTCGAGAAGGTCTGCGAGAAGCGGGTCGGGATCGTCGTGTTCTTCTGGATCATCTTGGTCATCACGCCGCCCAGGGTTTCAATGCCCAGGGACAGGGGGGTGACGTCCAGCAGCAGCACGTCCTTGCGCTCGCCCGACAGCACGGAACCCTGGATGGCTGCGCCGGCGGCGACGGCCTCGTCGGGATTAACGTCCTTGCGCGGATCCTTGCCGAAGAATTCCTTGACCTTCTCCTGCACCTTGGGCATGCGGGTCATGCCGCCGACCAGGATCACGTCGTCGATGTCCGAGACCTTGACGCCGGCGTCCTTGATGGCCACGCGGCAGGGCTCGATGGTGCGCTCGATCAGTTCCTCGACCAGCGCTTCCAGCTTGGCGCGCGTGATCTTCAGGTTCAGGTGCTTCGGACCCGAGGCGTCGGCCGTGATGTACGGCAGGTTGATCTCGGTCTGCTGGCTGGAGGACAGCTCGATCTTGGCCTTTTCGGCGGCTTCCTTCAGGCGCTGCAGAGCCAGCACGTCCTTGGACAGATCAACGCCCTGTTCCTTCTTGAACTCGGAGATGATGTAGTCGATGATGCGCTGGTCGAAGTCTTCGCCGCCCAGGAAGGTGTCGCCGTTGGTCGACAGCACTTCGAACTGCTTCTCGCCGTCAACGTCGGCGATTTCGATGATAGACACGTCGAACGTGCCGCCGCCCAGGTCATAGACGGCGATCTTGCGGTCGCCCTTCTCGTTCTTGTCCAGGCCGAAGGCCAGCGCGGCCGCGGTCGGCTCGTTGATGATGCGCTTGACTTCCAGGCCGGCGATGCGGCCGGCGTCCTTGGTGGCCTGGCGCTGGCTGTCGTTGAAGTACGCGGGCACGGTGATGACGGCCTCGGTCACTTCCTCGCCCAGGTAGTCCTCGGCGGTCTTCTTCATCTTGCGCAGCACGTCGGCCGACACTTGGGGAGGCGCCATCTTGTTGCCGCGCACTTCCACCCAGGCGTCGCCATTGTCGGCCTTGACGATGGCATAAGGCATCAGATTGATGTCCTTCTGCACCGCCTTTTCGTCGAACTTGCGGCCGATCAGGCGCTTGACCGCGTACAGCGTGTTCTTGGGGTTGGTCACCGCCTGGCGCTTGGCCGGGGCGCCGACCAGGGTTTCGCCGTCGTCCATGTAGGCGACGATGGAAGGCGTGGTGCGGGCGCCTTCGGCGTTTTCGATGATCTTGACCTGCCCACCGTCCATGACAGCCACGCAGCTGTTGGTCGTGCCCAGGTCGATGCCGATGATTTTGCTCATGGTGGGTTTACCTTGAATGTATATCTATGAAAATAGAGAAAATTTACTGTCCCCGCATAACTGGGGCCGCCGGCAGGGTTTTTCAAGACGTCCCGGCGGAATTTTCCGGAGGCGGCTCACGCAGCCGGCGGATCGCCGCCGTGAACTGGGGCAGGCCCGGCCAGCCGGTGATGCGTCCCAGCCGCTTGCCCGCCCGGTACAGCACGAAGGTGGGCACGCCATGCAGCGAAAAACGCCGGCCCAGCGGCTCGTCGGCGTAGACGTCGGCCTCGAACCAGCTCAGATCCAATTCCAGCAGCGCATCCCGGTGCAGCAGGGCGGTCTGCTTGAAGATATTGCAGTTGTAGCAGTCCTGCCCCCACAGGAACACGCAGCGCAGATCGTCGCCCGGCGCCTGGACCACGGCCGCGTCGAAACCGGCGGAATCGACACGGCGCATGCCGAATGCCTCGAAAAAGCTGGCCGGGTCGAATTGGGGCGCGCTCATGGCGGGGGGGATCGTCCGGTTTCAGCCCTGGCCGGCGGACACCACCACCAACGCGGGCCGCAGCGTGCGGTCGGCAATGGCGTAGCCCTTCTGCAGCAGCTGCAACACGGTGTTGGCGGGCTGATCGGCCGGCACCGACGAAATCGCCTGGTGCAGGTGCGGATCGAACTTGTCGCCCTGGGCCGGCGCGATTTCCTTGAGCAGGTTGCGCTCGAAGGCGGCGGCCAGCTGCTTCAGGGTCACTTCCACGCCTTCGCGCAGGGTGTCCACGGTCTGCTCGGGCTGGGCCAGCGCGGCTTCCAGGCTGTCCTTGACCGGAACCAGGCTCTCGGCGAACGACTCGATGCCGAACTTGCGGGCCTTGGACACGTCTTCCTGGGCGCGGCGGCGCACGTTCTCGGCTTCCGCGCGCACGCGCAGCAGCTGGTCATGCTGTTCATTGACGGTGGCCTGGGCGGCGTCCAGTTGGGCGCGCAGCTCGTTCAGCTCGGCCAGCAGGTCGTCCTGGGCGGCGGGGGCCGCGTCGGCGGCGGCGCCGTGCTCGGGCGTCTGGTCTGCGGGCTCGTGGGGTGCCGTCATGGGGAATCCTCCAAAAAGAATGGCTTTCGCAGACATGAATGGGGGCCAATACCCCTATTTCAAGCCCGGGATAGCGAAATATTCCCCGGCGGCGGAACCTTTGCGAAAAATCGGGGTCGCCCTACTTTTTTCTGTGCGGCTGGGCGGGCGCGGCCGGATCGCTGGCGGGAAAGCTGTCCTTCAGCGCCCGGTCGACCCGGGCCTCATCCGTTTCCGGCTCGGGATGGACGGCGATGGGGTCGCTGGCGGGAAAGGTCTCGGCCAGCGCCTCGTCCAGCTCATGCTCGACCTGATCCTCGTCCACCGGGGTAGCTACCGTCCCCTTTTTCACGGTCTTGCCAGTCTTGGGATCATGATGCATGAGCCTGCTCCTTCAAGTCGGTGAGTGCGCGCCCCACCCTTGCAGATGCCTGGCCGTCAAGCCTGCCAGGCCGGCGATCCAGGCCGGATCGTCGTTCAGGGCGGGAATGTAGCGGAACTGCCTGCCGCCGGCCTCGAGGAAGGCATGGCGGCATTCCTGGCTGATTTCCTCCAGGGTTTCCAGACAGTCTGCCACAAAACCCGGACACACCACGTCCACGTCCGTCACGCCGGCGGCGGCCAGCATCTTGAGCGTGGGCTCGGTATAGGGCTCCAGCCAGCGGGCCGCGCCGAAGCGGCTCTGGAAGGTGACTTCGATCTGCTCGCGCGGCAGCGACAGACGCTGCGACAGCAGCCGCGCCGTTTCCATGCAATCGCGGTAGTAGGGGTCGCCCAGCTCGATCGAGTAACGCGGCAGGCCGTGGAAACTCATCACCAGCTTCTGCGGACGACCATGCTCGCGCCAATAGGATTCGATGCGGCCGGCCAGCGCGTCCAGGTAGAACGCGTCTTCATGAAAACGCTTGATAAAGCGCAGCTCCGGCTGGTCGCGCAGACGCCCCGCGTGGCGGGTCACGGCGTCCACCACCGTGGCGGTGGTGCTGGCGGCGTACTGCGGATAGAGCGGCACGGTCAGGATGCGCTCGCAGCCCTGCGCGCGCAGCCGGCCGATCGCGTCCGGGATCGACGGGTTGCCATAGCGCATGCCCAGTTCCACCGTCGCGTCCACGCCCGCCTCGCGCAGCGCCGCGGCCACGCCCTCGGCCTGGCGGCGGCTGTAGACCATCAGCGGCGAGCCGTCCTGCAGCCAGATGCCGGCGTAGCGCGGCGCCAGCTTTTTCGGGCGCAGGGTCAGCACCAGGCCATGCAATATCGGCTTCCACAGATAGCGCGGAATTTCGATCACGCGCGGGTCGGACAGGAATTCACCCAGGTACTTGCGGATATCCCTGGCCGTGGGAGCGTCCGGGGTGCCCAGGTTCACCAGCAGCACGCCGACCTTGCCCGGCGCGCGCGGCGGCGGATCCTCGTTGAAGGGATCGTCCTGCTCCGGTTCGGGCAGGTAGCGTTCGGGCCACAGGTACTTGAACAGGCGAAGAAACACAAAAACTCCCCTTCCTCCGCGAGGAGGATGCAGCTTTGACTGGGAACTACTGGTTGTGGCTAAGCGCGTTGGACAGCAGGCGCGCCGTGATGTCCACGATGGGAATGACGCGCTCGTAGGCCATGCGGGTCGGGCCGATCACGCCCAGGGTGCCGACCACCTTGCCGTCGACCCCGTAGGGCGCGGTGATGACGGACACCTCTTCCATCGGCACCAGCTGGGAATCGCCGCCAATGTAGATCTGCACGCCCTGCGCGCGGCTGGAGACGTCCAGCAGCTGTAGCAGGTCGGTCTTTTTCTCGAACAGCGCGAACATCTTGCGCAGCCGGTCCATGTCGGAGGCGATGTCGGTCACGTCCAGCAGCTTGCGCTCGCCGGAGATCACCACGGCATCGCCGTCCTCGGCCGCTTCGGCGCTGGCCTCGACCGCGGCCTGCATCAGGCGCGAGATGTCCTCGCGCAGCTGGGCGAGTTCGGTGGACAGCGTGCGGCGCACGGCGTCGAAGGACTTGCCGGCGAAATGGACATTGAAGAAGTTGCCGGCCTCCAGCAGCTCGGACTCGGCGTAGTCGCGCTGCACGAACAGGATGCGGTTCTGCACGTCGCCATCCGGCGTGACGATGATGAGCAGCACGCGCTTGTCGGACAGGCGGATGAATTCGATCTGGCGGAATATCTGGGCGCGCTTGGGCGTGAGCACCACCCCGGCGAACTGGGTCAGGTTGGACAGCAGCGCGGCGGCGGCATTGACGGCCCGGGTGGGCTCGGCCGCCGACAGCATCTCGCCCATGTTGCGCGGTTCCAGCTGGTACGACTGCACCGCCAGCAGGGAATCGACGAACATGCGATAGCCGCGCGGCGTCGGCACGCGCCCGGCCGAGGTGTGGGGGCTGTGGATCAGGCCCAGCTCTTCGAGGTCCGACATGACGTTGCGGATCGTGGCCGGGGAAAGATCGAAGACTTTGGATAGCGTCCGCGAACCCACGGGCTGCCCATCGGCGATATAGCGTTCGATCAACGCCTTCAGTAACGCGCGTGCACGGTCGTCCATGGCGGGTATTTTAGGGAATCTTTTCCAATTGAGGCGATTTTTGTCCCGCAAGCGTATATGCGGCCCCATATAATCAGCAAACTGGCCCATTCCGGGCAAGTGTCGCGTTTTCCAGCGTCGCCTTTTCTGATCCGCTCGCAGCCATGCACTTTCCCACCGTCGCCCTGATCGGCAGATACCAGGACACCGGCCTGGACGCACCGTTGCGGGCGCTCGCGCTCGCGCTCAGGCAGGCCGGTCGGCAGCTGCTGGTCGACGCCGACACGGCGCGCAACACCGGGCTCACCGAATTCCCCGCCGCCTCGCTCGAAGAGATCGGCCAGAACGCCTCGCTGGCGGTGGTCATGGGCGGCGACGGCACCGTGCTGGGCGCGGCGCGCCACCTGGCGCCCTTCGGCGTGCCGCTGGTCGGCATCAACCATGGGCGGCTGGGCTTCATCACCGACATCCCGCTGCAGGACTCGCAGGCCGCGCTGGCGCGCGTGCTGGAAGGCAGCTTCCAGATCGAGGAACGCATGCTGCTCGAGGGCAGCGCCTGGCGCGGCGAACAGCAGCTGTATTCGGCCACCGCGCTGAACGACGTGGTGCTCAACCGCGCCGGCCGCGGCGGCATGATCGAAGTCCGCGTCGAGCTGGACGGCGCGTTCATGTACACGCAGCGCGCCGATGGCCTGATCATCGCCACGCCCACCGGCTCGACCGCCTACGCGCTGTCCGCCAACGGCCCCATCCTGCATCCGGGCATGAACGCCATGGTGCTGGTGCCGGTGGCGCCGCAAACGCTGTCCAACCGCCCCATCGTCATTCCCGACAGCGGCGTGCTCAACATGACCCTGACCGCCATGGGGCGCGTGGGCGTGGGCGCCAGCGTGCACTTCGACATGCAGACCTGGTCCGACCTGCAACCCGGCGACCGCATCGTGGTGCAACGCTCGCGCCACAATGTCCGCTTCGTGCACCCCGAAGGCTACAGTTTCTTCTCCACCCTGCGCCGCAAGCTGCACTGGAACCTGATGCCGCAGGCCACCGACAACGTAGAGTAGTTAGCGCCCCCCATGCTGCGCACCCTGCATATCCGCGACTTCGTCATCGTCGAACAGACCGAGATCCATTTCGGCCCGGGCTTCACCGTGTTTTCCGGCGAGACCGGCGCGGGCAAGTCCATCCTCGTCGACGCCCTGGCCCTGGCGCTGGGCGAGCGCGGCGACGCCAGCGTGCTGCGCGAGGGCGCCGCGCGCGCCGACATCTCCGCCGTCTTCGATACCCCCGCGACGCTGCGTCCCTGGCTGGCCGAGCGCGAATTCGACGCTGACGAAGAACTCGCCCTGCGCCGCGTGATCGACGCCCAGGGACGCAGCCGCGCGTATATCAACGGCACGCCCGCCACCGTCGCGCAACTGCGCGAGCTGGGCGACAGCCTGGTCGACATCCACGGCCAGCACGCGCACCAGAGCCTGATGCGCCCGGACGCGCAGCGCGACCTGCTGGACGCACACGGCGGCCATGGCGAACTGCGCCAGGCCGTCGGCCAGGCCTGGAAGCTCTGGCGCGCGCTGGCCCGCCAGCTCGAAGCCGCCGAAAAAGACGCCGCCGGCCTGGCCGCCGAACGCGAACGCCTGCAATGGCAGGTGGAAGAACTCGACAGCCTGGACCTGGGCCAGGACGAATGGGACGCGCTGCAGTCCGAACATACGCGGCTGGCGCACGCACAATCGCTGCTGGACGGCGCCGGCCAGATCCTGGAAGCGCTGGACGGCGACGGCGACTCGGCCCATCACCGGCTCAACTCGGCCGGCCAACGGCTGCAGCAGATGCTGCGCCACGATCCCGGCTTGCAGGGCGTGGTCGATGAGATCGAATCGGCCCGCATCGCCGTCAGCGAAGCCGTGTCCGACCTGAACAACTATGTCAGCCGCGTCGATCTGGATCCGCAGCGGCTGGCCGACGTCGAGGCCCGCCTGAGCGCGGTGTTCGAGACGGCGCGCAAGTTCCGCGTCGAACCCGACGGGCTTTGCGGCCTGCGCGAAGACCTGCACACGCAGCTGTCCGCCCTGCAGGCGGCCGCCGACATCGACAGCCTGCGCGAACAGACCCAGGCCGCCCAATCACGTTACGACGCCGCCGCGGCCAAGCTCGGCACGGCCCGGCGCAAGGTCGCCAAGGATCTCGGCAAGCTGGTCACCCAGGCCATGCAGACGCTGGCCATGCAGGGGGGCCGCTTCGAGCCGACGCTGTCACCCGCGACGCCGTCCGCGCACGGCAACGAACAGGTCGAATTCCTGGTGGCAGGCCATGCCGGCACCTCGCCGCGCCCCCTGGCCAAGGTGGCCTCGGGCGGCGAGCTGTCGCGCATCTCGCTGGCCCTGTCGGTCATCGCCAGCCGCGCGGCGCGCGTGCCCACGCTGATCTTCGACGAAGTCGACAGCGGCGTCGGCGGCGCGGTGGCCGAAGTGGTCGGCAAGCTGCTGCGCGAATTGGGCGAGCGGCATCAGGTGCTGTGCGTGACCCACCTGCCCCAGGTCGCTGCCTGCGCCAACAGCCAGTTCCTGGTCAGCAAGGCGGAATCGCGCGGCACCACCCGGTCCAGCATCGAGGCGCTGGACGACGCGGCCCGCGTCGAGGAAATCGCCCGCATGCTGGGCGGCATCAAGCTCACCGCCACCACCCGCGAACACGCGCGCGAAATGCTGGAAGGCGCGGTCCAGGCCACGCGCTGACCCAGAAGACCGGTCGCCAGGGGCGCCCGTCGCTCGGCGCCCCGCGCTGATGATAAAAAAAGCCCCTTTCAAGGAAAGGGGCTTTTGATTTCACCGACCCGCGACGAGCGCGGCGCGAATCGGGGGGAATCAGGCTTGCTGCGTCCGGACGCGGATCCCGGACACGGGGATCAACGCCCCTTCAGGCAGCTGCCGCAGATGCCGTACAGCACCATGGCGTGGCTTTCCAGCGCGAAGCCGTTGTCCTTGGCGACCTTCTGCTGACGCTTCTCGATGTCCGGATCCGAGAATTCCACGACCTTGCCGCAGTTGGTGCAGATCAGGTGGTCGTGATGGTCGCCGTCGTTCAGCTCGAACACGGCCTTGCCGCTGTCGAACTGGCTACGGGCCAGGATGCCGGCTTGCTCGAACTGGGTCAGCACGCGGTAGACGGTGGCCAGGCCGATCTCGACGTTCTCGCCGATCAGGGCGCGGTACACGTCTTCGGCGCTGAGGTGCCGTTGGTCGGATTTGCGAAAAATATCAAGAATCTTCAGGCGCGGGAACGTCGCCTTCAGCCCCATGTTTTTCAGTTCGCTTTGGTCGGTCATGGTGTAATCGCTCTCCGTCCGCGTTGGCATGGGCAAGGATCAGGGGAAAACCGCAAGCGGGCCGCCCGGAATTCATGCCGCCCCGCGGAACTATCCTTATGAAACCTTTATGATAACGGTTTTGTCTGCTTCCAAATAATAGGGGCGCGTAGTGTCCATGATTGCACGAATTCCCTCCCGTTCGCTGAAGACCGGCTTGGCCGTCGCCGCCCTGGCCTTCGCCCTCGCGGGCTGCTCGTCCGGCAAATGGGGTTTCCCGTACAAGGCGGGCGTCCAGCAAGGTAACTGGATCACCCAGGAACAAGTGGCCCTGCTGCAGCCCGGCATGTCCCGCGAGCAGGTGCGCTTCGCGCTGGGCAGCCCCACGCTGACCAGCGTGCTGCACGCCGACCGTTGGGACTACCCGTACTACTTCAAGCCCGGCTACGGCGACGCCCAGGAGCGCAAGTTCACGGTCTGGTTCGAGAACGACCGGCTGGTGCGCTGGGAAGGCGACAAGCAACCCGAGCTGCAGCCCTACCAGATCAACACGCCCAGCGCCCAGGGTGACGAAAAGGCCGAGAAGCGTCTGAACGAAGACGAAGCCCGCCTGAAGGAAGAGCAGGACGCCAAGAAGCGCGACAGCGCGGCCCCGGTCGACCCCGCCACCCAATACCCCGGCCAGCCGGGCAACGCGCCCGAGCCGCTGCGCTGACACCAAGGAATTCCCACATGCGTATTGCAATCGCAGGCGCCAGCGGCCGCATGGGCCAGATGCTGATCGAAGCCGTGCTCGCCGCCGACGGCCTGGAACTGGCGGTGGCGCTGGACCGCAAGGACTCGGCCTCGCTGGGCCAGGACGCCGGCGCCCCGCTGGGCAAGCAGACCGGCGTCGCCATCACCGACAACCTGGACGCGCTGTCCGGCGCCGACTGCCTGATCGACTTCACCCGTCCCGAGGGCACGCTGGAGCATCTGCAGGCCTGCGTGCGCCATGGCGTGAAAGCCGTCATCGGCACCACCGGCTTCGACGAGGCCGGCCGCGCCGCCATCGAGGTCGCCGCCCAGAAGACCGCCATCGTCTTCGCGCCCAACATGAGCGTGGGCGTGAACGCCACGCTCAAGCTGCTGGACATGGCCGCCCGCATCCTGAATTCGGGCTATGACGTCGAAGTGTTCGAGGCCCATCACCGCAACAAGGTCGACGCGCCCTCGGGCACCGCGCTGAAGATGGGCGAGACCATCGCCTCGGCCTGGGACGTGGCGCTGCCGGACGTCGCCACCTGGAGCCGCCACGGCGACACCGGCGTGCGCAAGCCCGGCACCATCGGCTTCTCGGTGCTGCGCGGCGGCGACATCGTGGGCGACCACACCGTGTCGTTCTGCGGCATCGGCGAACGCATCGAGATCACGCATCGTTCTTCCAGCCGCGTCACTTACGCGCAGGGCGCGCTGCGCGCCGCGCGCTTCCTGGAAGACAAGCACAACGGCCTGTACGACATGCAGTCGGTGCTGGGTCTCTAAGCGCGATCCGCCCATGCCGCCGCTGGCGGCATGGCGTCGGCCGACCGGCATGGCCGGCGCATGAAAAAGGCTCCCACGGGAGCCTTTTGCTTTTTCATGACCGCCACCGAGCATGCGCGATGCAGGTGCGCTCAGACCCGCACCGGCTCGGGCTCCAGCGCCACGCCATAACGCTCGGCCACCGCTTCCTGGATCGCCCCCGCCAGCGCCATGATGTCGGCCGCCGTGGCCCCGCCCCGGTTCACCAGCACCAGCGCCTGGCGGTCGTGCACGCCAGCCGCGCCCAGGCTGCGCCCCTTCCAGCCGCACTGGTCGATCAACCAGCCAGCTGCCAGCTTGTAGCCGCCATCGGGCTGCGCGTAGGAAACCAGGCCGGGAAAGCGCGCCAGCAGTTCGTCGCGCCGCGCCGCGGACACGATGGGGTTCTTGAAGAAGCTGCCGGCGTTCCCGGTCACAGCCGGATCGGGCAGCTTGGCGCGGCGGATCTCGCAGACCGCGTCGAAGATATCCCTGGCCGTCGGCGACGCCGTCCGCGACAGGCGTTCGTGGCGCTGCAGGTCCGGATACGCCAGCACCGGCCGCCACGGCCGGGGCAAGACGAAGCGCACGCTGACGATGACCCAGCGGCCCGGCGCGTCGTGCTTGAAACGACTGTCCCGGTAAGAAAAACAGCAATCCGCCGCGGACATGTCCACCATGCGCGCCTGTTGCACATCCCAGGCCGTCAGGCTGTGAAAGCGCTGGTCCAGCTCGACGCCATAGGCGCCGATGTTCTGCACCGGCGACGCCCCCACCGTGCCCGGGATCAGCGCCAGGTTTTCCAGCCCGTCCCAGCCCTGCTCGACGCAGGCCGACACGAAGCCATGCCAGTTCTCGCCGCCCGCCGCCTCGACCAGCCAGGCATCGGCGCGCGCCTCAAGCAGCCGGACACCCTGGAAGCGCACCCGCGCCACCAGTCCCGGCACGGTCTCGGGCAGCACCACATTGCTGCCGCCGCCCAGCACCAGCAGCGGCGCGCGCTCGCGAGCCAGGGCCGACAGGGCCGGCAATTGCGACGGCTGATCCAGCGTCACGCAGGCCCCGGCGCGGGACGCCAGGCCCAGGGTGTTGAGGCCGGAAAGATCCTGGGCGACCGGGAACAGCGTGGTTTTCGCGTCAGGCATGACAGGGGAATTTGACATGGGTGCTGCGGGGTTGCTATAGTTTCTGTCTTCGCTCATATTACTTGATTGAGTTTTTCGGTTTTTCTGCCAGTTGTCTAAATCAACGAGACAACAAGAAAAGCAAATCCGGCGGAAGAAAAAACCGCTGGCAAGACAAGCTCAAAAAAATCATGTAAGATGCGCGCCTTCTGATCGATAACCAAGTTGATCAGCGCGACAGCCGACAGGATCACGATTCTTCGGCACGCAATAAAAAATGCGGTTTTCGCAAGCCGTTGGCGCAAGCCAGCCGCCCAGAGGAAACCAATGCGGGAGTAGCTCAGTTGGTAGAGCGCAACCTTGCCAAGGTTGAGGTCGCGAGTTCGAGACTCGTCTCCCGCTCCAAATTTTGATCCGCAGGTTTTCATGCCTGCGGATATTGAGAAAGGGCCGAAAGGCCCTTTTTTCATTTCCGCGGCCTGCACGCCCCCCCCCTCCTTCCGCTACTGCCGCAGCAACTCTCCGATCTCCCGCGCCGCGCGGCGCAGCACCGGCAGCACTTCCCGCACCCTTGCGTCGGTCATGCGGCCGTGCGTGGTCGCCACCGTCACGGCCGCCAGCAGCAGGCCGCTGTCGCTGTGCACCGGCAGGCCGACCGCACTGATGCCCGGAACCGCGCGATTGGCGATCAACGCGTAGCCGACCTTGGCGGCCTGCGCGCAATGCGTCCGCACGTCGCGCGCGTCCAGGTCGCCGTAGGCGCCCAGGCGCGGCGCGATGGCATCGATGATCCCTTCCTGCTCCGCCGGCGTCAGATTGGCCAGCAGAGCCAGGCCGCCGGCGCTCACGCCCAAGGGCTGGCGGCTGCCCATCGGCAGGGCCGGCGTCTGGATCGGATAGCCGCCCTGGACGCGATTGATGCATACCGCATCGTTACCGCTGCGCACGAACAGGAAGCTGGTATCGCCAGTCTCCACGGCCAGGCGAGTCAGGGCGGACATGCTCAGATCGCGCAGGTTGAACCGATGCGCGGCGGCCAGGCCCAGCTCGAAGACCAGCGCGCCGAGCCGATAGCGGCGCGTCGCCGTGTCCTGCACCGCCATGCCTTGCGCGACCAGCGCCCTGAGCAGCCGATGCATGGTCGGCCGCGCCAGGCCGGCGGCGCTGGCGAGATCAACCAGTCTCATGCCGGCGTCGGCCTCGCGCGCCAACAACTTCAACACCTGAATGGCCCGGGTGATGCCCTGGGCGCCGTTCACGGTTTCTATGGCTAGGCTCATCGTCAGTCCAATTGATGGAATTTAATTTATTTCACTTGGTGGGCCTGCATTCAGCAACCTAGCATGTCTTCGCGATGTATCCGGGTCAAACCATTCCAACATCTTTTCCACTATTTGGAATAGTTGGCCCACCGCAATGATTCCTTGCTGGAGCGAAGCCGATGCAGCCGTCCCCTCCCCCCTGGTCCGCGCGCGACCGCGTGCCCTACGAACCGATCACCCACCGCGCGCCCTTTACGCTGCCGGGCAATGCCCGCGTCGCCGTATGGACCATCGTCAACGTGGAAAACTGGCAGCCCGGGCTGGCGATGCCCCGCGCGGTGCTGCCGCCGCCCATGGGTCAGCCGCTGCTGCCCGACATCCCCAACTGGTGCTGGCACGAATACGGCATGCGCGTCGGCTTCTGGCGTTTCCTGGATGTGTTGAACGCGCGCCGGCTCAAGGCCACGCTCGCAGTGAACGGCACGGCTTGCCAGCTATACGCCCCGGCCTGCCAGGCCGCGCTCGACGCCGGCTGGGAATTCATGGGCCACGGGCATGTGCAGCAGCCCATGCATCGCGTGGCCGACCAGGCCACGGCGATCCGCGACACCATCGCCGCCATCAAGGCCTTCACCGGCCGCGCGCCGCGCGGCTGGGAAAGCCCCGGCCTGACGGAAACCGACGACACCATCGACCTGCTGGCCGAGGCGGGCATCGAGTATGTGGCCGACTGGGTGCTGGACGACCAGCCCGTGCCCATCAGGACGCGCTCGGGCGATATCGTGTCGGTGCCCTATACCGTGGAGCTCAACGACGTGGTGATATCGGCCGTGCAATTGCACGGTTCCGATGAACTGCTGCGGCGCGGCCGCGACCAGTTCGACCAGCTGTACCGCGAGGGGGCCGACATTCCCCGCGTGATGGCCATCTCCATCCACCCCTATCTCACCGGCGCGCCGCACCGGATCCGCTACCTGGCGGAACTCTACGACCACATCCTGTCGCATCCCGACGTGCTGATGTGCACGGGCGAAGAGATCCTCGACATCTACCGCGCGCAATCGCAAGGAAACCGGCCATGAACGGCGTGCCCGGCCTGACCCCGCCCCGCATCCTGCTGCTCGGCACCGGCGGCACCATCGCGATGGCCTCGGACGCCGGTGGCGCCATCAAGCCCGCCCTGCAGGCCGACGAGCTGGTCCGCGCCGTCCCGGCGCTGGAGCGGATCGCCGCGCTGGAAACCGTCGCCTACTCGAACAAACCGGGCGCCACGCTGACGCTGCGCGATCTTGCCTGCCTGTCCGACGCGATCGCGGACGGCTTCGACCGCGGCTGCCAGGGCGCCGTCGTGGTGCAGGGCACGGACACCATCGAGGAAACCGCTTTCGCCCTGGAACTGCTGGCGCGGAGCACGCTGCCCGTGGTCGTGACGGGCGCCATGCGCGGCGCCCAGGCGCCGGGCGCGGACGGTCCGTCCAACCTGCTCGCGGCCGTGACCGTGGCCGCCTCGCCGGACGCGGCCGGACTCGGCACGCTGGTGGTCCTGGGCGACGAGGCCCATGCCGCGCGGCACGTGCAGAAGACCCACACCACCCTGCCGTCGGCCTTCCGCTCGCCCGGCGCGGGACCGCTGGGCACGATCCAGGAAGGCCAGTTCCGCCTGTTCGGCTGGCAGGCGCCGCTGCCGGCCGTGCGCGTCGCGGCGGCGCGACTGGACGAAACCCCGGTCGCCTTGCTGCGCATCGGGCTGGACGACGACGGGCGCATGCTGCGCGCGCTGCCGCAACTGGGCTACCAGGGCGCGGTCATCGAAGCCATGGGCGCGGGCCACGTGCCGGCGTGGCTGGCGCCGGACATCGGCGAACTGGCGGCGCGAATGCCGGTCGTGCTGAGCACGCGCGTGGCGGCAGGTCCGGTGCTGCGCATCACTTACGGCTTCCCCGGATCCGAGAGCGACCTGCTGGCGCGCGGCGCCATCCACGGCGGCAGCCTGGGCGGACTCAAGGCCCGGCTGCTGTTGCGCCTGCTGCTGGCGGCGGGCTATCAGGGCGCCTCGCTACGCGCCGAGTTTGCCTGCCGCAGCCTGGCCGACGCCTGAGCGCGGCCACGTCATCCCCATCAACGCCCACACAGGAGTTCCCCAAATGCAAAAGCGCCATGCCGCACTCGGGATGTTCGCCGTGCTGTTGTTCTCGTATGTCATCAACGCCATAGACCGGCAACTGTTCTCGGTGCTGGCGGCCGATGTCCGCAATGCGCTGGATCTGAGCCTGCCGCAGGTGGGGCTGGCGTCCACGGTCTTCACGCTGGGCATGGGCGTGGCGGGCATTCCGACCGGCTACCTGCTGGGCAAGATGTCGCGCAAGTCGGTCACGCTGGTCGGCCTGGTGATCTTCTCGGCCGCGACCTACCTGACCGCCTACTCGCGCGGCCTGCCCGACCTGCTGCTCTACCGTTTCGTCTCGGGCCTGGGCGAAGCCATGCAGCTGACCGCCCTGCTGGCCATCGGCACGGGCTACTTCTTCCAGCACCGCGCGGTCGCCGCCAGCTCGTTGAACTTCACCTTCGGCATCGGCGCCATCATCGGCCCCAACCTGGGCGCCGCCATCCTCGGCGCCACGCACTGGAAAATGCCCTTCATCGTGTTCGGCCTGTCCGGCATCGTCGCCTTCGTACTGATCGTGCCGCTGGTCAAGCCCTGGTTCAGCGAAGCGCGTCCGCAACCCGATCCGGCCGCGAACCGCGCCGGCGCGCCGGCCGATCCCACGCTGGACAGCCTGTGGGCCCCGACGCCGCTCATGCTGGCCGTCGCCACCGCCTTCGCCGGCCTGTCCATCTACGGTTATCTGGGCCTGTACCCGACCTATCTGCGCGACGCGCTGGGCTTCACGCCCAAGCAGGCGGCGGGCGCGGTCAGCTTCTACGGCCTGGGCGCCCTGCTGTCGCTGCTGGGCGGCTGGCTGGGCGACCGCTACGACTACCGCAAGCTGCTGTTCTTCTCGCTGCTGATCTCGGCCGTGGCCGGCGGCCTGCTGTTCACCGAACTTGGCCGTTCCCTGGCGCTGCACGCGACGCTGTCCTTTGTCTTTGGCGCGGCCATCAGCGGCATGGTCTACGCCAATCTGTCGGCGGGCATCATCAAGTCGGTCAGCAGCGCCAAGGCCGCGCAGGCGTCCGGCCTGTTCGTGGCCAGCCTCTACATCCCCGCCGCTTTCGCGGGCTACCTGCTCGGCCACCTGAAAGGCGGAATGGGCTGGACCCTGGCCGGCATCCTGCAGGTGTCGGGCTGCGCGCTGCTGGCGGCGCTGCTGGCCATCATGGCGGGCGCGCGGCGCGCGGATTGAGCGCCCTTGAAGCGACCGCCAGCCTCATGCGCCGGCGCAAGCTGCCTGCCCTGAAAAAGGCAGGGCCCGGCGCAATGCCGGGCCCCGCTCCACAGACTCCGGACTCCCCTGCCCGTCCCATGGGACGGGCCGACGGGAAGCCGGATCCGCTACCGCCTTACTTCACGGCGGTCCAGGCTTCCGACCAGTTCAGGCCCGTGCCCGGCGCATAGTACTGCGCCGACTGGCCGCACCAGTTGGTGTAGGGCCACGGCTTGCACTCGAAGTCCTGGCCAGCGTTGCTGACGCGTTCGCCGGCCTTGTAGGCCGTGCCTTCCTTGTAGGCCGGGTACTTGCCGCCGCCGGTGCCGCCGCCGCCCTGGTCCTGCTTCTTGACCGTGACGGTGTGCTCGGCCGAGGACGAGCCCTTTTCATTGGTCACGGTCAGACCGAACGTGTAAGCCTTGTCCTGCGACAGCTTGGGCGCGACGAAGCTCAGGTCAGCCTGGTTCACCGGGGCGGTGATACCGGCCGGCAGCTTCCACAGATACGTCAGCTTGCCGCCGCCGTTGTTCGAGTTCTTGCCCGACAGCAGCACGGTGGCGCCGCCCTCGGCGGTGGCCGGGCCGGTCAGCTTGGCCGTCGGCGGCACGATGCCGGTGGGGGGATCGACGGGCTCCGGACCGCGCTGGTCGACGGCGAAGCTGTAGACCTTGTTCAGGCCGTAGACTTCGTTGCCGTTGGCAACCGGCTGCGGCACGACCTTGCCGTCGGCGCCGAGCTTGCCCAGGCGGACGATGCCGGACGCATTGTTGGTCTTCTGGGACAGCACATACTGCCACTGCTCGGGCTTTTCCTGACCCTTGGACACGATGATCGAGTGGCTTTCCAGATCGCCGCCGCGCACCTTGTCGAATACGCGCAGGGTCATGGTCGAGCCGGTCTCGACCTGGCCGCCCTCCAGCGTGCCGCTGGCCTTCCACTGCATGTCGACGGGCATCACGTCCACGTTCGAGCACGAGTAGAAGCCTTCCTTGGCATCCCCCGGATCACGCTGCCAGACCGTGTAGATGACGCGCTTGCCGGTGTACTGGGCCGGGATCTTCACGTCCAGCTTGGTAATCTTGTCGTCGCCGGGACGGTCCAGCCAGCCCGAATCGCCGATCAGTTCCAGATCGGACCAGCGCAGGCCGGCCTTGGGATCGTAGCTGTCCTTGCTGATGTAGGTGCGGAAGTACTTGGTGATGTGCGGAGCGGTCTGCTGGTACTTGAACGTCAGCTTGCCGTCCGCGCCCGGCGTCAGGACCGTGGTGGGCCAATCATAGTTGCCGTCGATTTCCTTCCAGTCTTCCTTGCCGCCAGCGCACAGCAGGCCGTCGGGAATGTAGTCCTGATGATTGTCCAGCACGCCGCCCACCGCATTGGACATCCAGCTGGACGACTGCGAGGCGATCTTGCCGCAGCCGCTGTGCTTGGGATTGCTCCAGGGGGTATCGAACTTGTTGCACGCGTATTCGCGGCTGGGCGGGTCGATCAGGGAACCGTGGGCGTTGGCGGAGGTCGGAGCCATGGCCATCAGCACGGCCTGGGTCAGGGCCGCGACGGGCAGCGCCATCTTGACCGCGTTGCGCAGGGAAGCACGCATCTCTGTTGAGTCCTTTGAATGTGAGAATGAAGGTGAGCGCCAACGCGAATCCGGATGAAGCCGCGAATCGCGAAAGCGGGCGCATTATGTGGACCGCCCTTCATTCGAAAAACCATTCTCAAGAGAGCCTGAATATCGGAGCGCCAGCTGGCCTGAACCTGCGCTGCGCGCACCTCGTCCCGCGCCTCGCCCGCCGCTCCAGCCGCGCCGAGGCCGGCATTGCCCTTTCGATAAAAAAGGCGCCGTCAAGGCGCCTTACTCCAACCGGACCGCCGCGCCTTGCGCGGCTTCGCCGGGTTCTGGAGGATCCTCGTTTTCAAGCGCGCCGCCGCGCGGCAACAGCGGCATGGTCAGGATGAACGTGCTGCCCTGGCTCGGCCGCGATTTCACCATCACTTCCGCGCCATGCCCCTTGGCCACGGCGGCCACGATGGCCAGGCCCATGCCCACGCCGTCCTGGCAGTGCCTGCGCGCTCCGGCGGCCCGATAGAACGCCTGGCACAGCCGGGGCAAGGCCTCGGCCGCGATGCCCACGCCCTGGTCCGCCACGTACAGACGCGCGGCATTGCCCAGCCGCTGCGCGCCCAGCGTGACCCGCGTGCCGGAAGCCGAATACTTGACGGCGTTCTCCAGCAGATTGACGACGGCGCGCAACAGCATGCAATAGTCGCCGGCGACCCACAGCGTTTCATCGCCGTCCCGCACGTCGATCGACACGCCCTTCTTGTCGGCCAGGGGCAGCACCTGGTCCGCCGCGCTGTGCGCCAGGTCTTGCAGCGACACCGGCAGGAAACGCGACCGGTCCAGCCGTTCCGCGCGCGACCTCTGCATGAAGTGCTGCGCGACCGACAAGCCGTATTGCACCTGGTCCCGCACCGAACGCAGAAAGTCATGATGCACCGCCTCGGCCTTGTCCGCGCCCTGCTTGTCGACCAGCGCCAGAACGGCCGACAGGGGACTGCGCAGGTCGTGCACCATCTGCGCGACGGCGTCGCGGTCGGGCGCGGCGGGCACGAGCTTCGGCGGTTCGGATGGCGTCGCGGCCGCCTGGGGCACAGCCTCGCGCGACACCAACGCCTGGATCCGTGAAGCGCCGACGCGCCAGTGGACCACGCAGCCCAGCATGAACAACACCGCCATCACCGGCGACCCCGCCGGCGTCACGCGCCGCGCGATGATCAGCGTCAGCACCACGGCGGTCCAGAAGACCGCCAGGCGCAGCGCGGCTCGTCCACGCTGATGGCACAGGCCCAGGGCCACGATGAACAAGGCAACGCAGGCGATGACCAGCACATCCGCCGCGCTGAAAGGCCGGGGCGGCGAACCCACGCGGCCTCCCGGCAGAACCAGCGCCAGGGCGACGATGCTCAGGTGACAGCACAGCCAGGCGTTACGGCAAGGCGCAAGCGCCGTATCGTTGGCTCGCGAACCCGGAAAATTCGACAGCTCCATATCCCACCATCCCAGAAAAATCAGGCCACGCGCTCCAGGCGGTATCCGTAGTTGTAGACCGTGGAGACCACATAGCCGTTGCGCGAGCGCAGGCCCAGCGCCGAGCGCAGGTTGCTGATGTACGTGGCCAGGCTGGCGTCGTACTTCCGGTCCACGGTGCCCCAGATGTGCTGGCACAGCGCGTCCTTGGTCAGGATCCGGCCTGGGTTGCGGAACAGCAATGCCGCCAGCTCGAACTCGCGCGCGGGCAGGCTGACGGGCCGCCCTTGCACGGTCAGCCTGCGCGATTGCAGGTCGAACGCATAGGGGCCGACCTGCAGCTCCTGCCCCGGCGCATCGGCATGGCGGGAACGCCTGGTCTGCGCGGCCACGCGCGCCAGCAGCTCGCGCTCGCGCAGCGGCTTGTGCAGGTAATCGTCCGCGCCCGCGTTCAGCGCGGTGACGACGTCGTCCTCGTCGTCGCGCTGCGTCAGCATCAGGATGGGCATGGAGCGGTTCAGATTGGACCGCGCCCAGGACAGCACGGACAGGCCGGACGCGCCGGGCACTTCCCAGTCCAGCAAGGCCGCGTCCACGACCTGGCTGCGCAACAGCGCGATGAAGCTGTCGCCATCGCCGCGCGCCACCACCTGATGGCCGCGATCGTGCAGCAGCTTGGTGACCCAATCCCGCTGGGCCGGACAGTCCTCGAGAACGGCGACGATCATGCTGCGCCTCCCCGGGTCGTCGCAGGTACTTTGAACATGCGCATGCCTCCGGTCAGTTATGTGTCAGGGACGCATCATTCCATAACAAATTTGCCCACCCAATCAGAAAATTCTCAAAGAAAAGGTGTGGTAGTTTTTGCTAACCAAATTCACTTTCCGTGGCAGAAACCGGCCTCTCAACGCCGCTCGTCGTACAGGAAGATCCAGTCCGCGTAGCGGCTCTTGCCCGCGAAATCCCCCAAGCTGGCGGGGAATCCGTCCTGCTTGAGCGGCTTGCCCGGCGCCTGGCTGTAGACGCCGATGACGCCTCCGTCGGGCCCCTTCACCACGCCCCAATCGGCGCTGCCCGTGAGCGGATCCCGGTACAGGCGGCGCAGATGCCGCAACATGAACGGCACGCGGCTGTCCTTGAGCAAGGCGTCGAGGGATCTTGGAAACGCCGGCGACGGGCCGGCCCGGTAGTAGGATGCGATGGCTCGCTGGAACTGCTGGCCGATGAACAGCAGCTCGGCCTCGCGCGCGCGCTGCTGCTGCATGCTCCAGGGTCGCGCCGTGGCGGCCAGGCCCGCGGCGATGGCGGCCGCCAGCATCAGCACGCCCAGGTACGCCAGGCCGGACTGCGCGCGCGCCGGCGCGCTACCACGCCTCATAGCTGCTTCCGTCCAGGCCCTTGCCCGGCGCGCCGCTCGTCACGTCCGCCACGCCGCCTTCTTCGGCGGCCTGCGTCTTCCAGGAATCGCGCTTGCCCGTCAGCGGGTCCAGCGGCAACTCGCGCAGGTACTTGCCGGACACCAGCTTTTCCAGCCCTTCCGGATTGACGCCATGATCGGCGCGGTAGTCGTCGATGGCCAGCCGGATCGCGCGCAGATTGTGTCGCAGCACCGTCTCTCGCGCGCGGTCGTTGCTCTTGAAGAAAGAAGGCGCCACCAGCGCCGTCAGCACGCCGACGATGGCCATCACGGCCAGCAACTCGATCAGCGTGAAACCGGCGCAGGCGCGCCTACCATTCGTTGTACGGGATGCCATTGGTTCCTTTTCTTTCGCTGCGGGAGCGCAGGTCGAACACGTCGCGGCCGGACGAGAATGACTCGGCCGAACTGTCGTAGCTGCGGGTCTCCCAGGTGTCGGCCGCGTCCGTGCCCTCGCAGGACTCGCACATCGGATCCGCCGGCAGGCGCCGCAGGAAGTACAGCTTGCCCCCGTTCGGATCGGTCTTGTCCGTCACGCCTCGCGTCAGGCTGTCCAGATCCGGCGGATAGCCGCTGCGATCCAGGGACTTGTCGATCTTCCCCTCCAGGCTGGCCGCGTGATAGGCGTCGATCGCATCGCGCACGATGCGCAGGCTGTGCCGCAGGTCCTCTTCCTGATTGCGGCGGCGGACCAGATCGGCGTAGGGCAGCGCCACGCTCAGCAACAGCGCCAGCAGCGTGAGCGCGGCCAGCATTTCGATCAGGGTGAAGCCTTGTTGCCTGCGCATGGACATCCTCAATACGGCGGCGCCAGCGGCGCGTCCAGCCCGGGCCGGGCCGGCGCGGTCGTCAAGGGCAGCACGGTCACGCTGGCTTCGGTGCCGGACGGGAAATAGCTGTTGGACGCCGCCGGCAGCTCTAGCGAACGCTCCACGTGCGGCGTCAGCAGCAGCACGATCTCGGTCGACTCCTCGCTGTCCTTGGTGCTGCCGAACAGACTGCCCAGCCATTCCAGCGTGCTCAGCCCCGGCAGGCCGCTGGTGTTGCCGGATTGCTTCTGATTGACCAGCCCGGCCAGCACCTGCGTTTCGCCGTCCCTCGCGGTCATGACGGTCTCGGCGTTGCGGGTGCTCATGGGATAGACCACGCCGCCGCCGGCCGTCTTCACCTCGCCCTTCAGGTTGCTGACTTCCATGCTGACCTTGACGGACACGTCGTTACCCAGCGTGACCTGCGGCTCGACCTGCAGGCTCAGGCCGACGTCCTGATAGTTCACCGACTCGGTCACCACGCCATTGGCGTTGGTGGTGGTCACCACCGGCACCTTCTCGCCAATCTTGATGCTGGCCTTTTCCATGTTGCGCACGCGGATCTTGGGATTGGCAAGCACGCGGGTCTTGCCGCGCTTCTGCAACAGGTTCAGGGCCATGGACAGCTCGTTGCGGCTGGAAACGCCCAGCATTTCGCTGTTCAGGCCGAGGATGTCGCCCACGGTCACCTTGCCGCTCTCGCCTTGCGGCAGGATAGACAGGCGCAGGTCGCTGGGATAATCCACGCCGACTTCCAGCTCGTCATTGGTGTTCACCTCCAGCACGCGCACGTCCATGGTCACTTCCGATTGCGCCAGGTCCAGGGCGGCGACGATGCGCTCGGCCACCGCGATGACCTCGGGTGTATCGCGCACGATCAGCGCGTTGGCGCGTTCGTCCAGGTGTACGTTCTTGATCGTGCCCACCTGCCGCAGCGCGGGCACCACCTTGGCGGCCTGGGCATTGCTCAGGTAGAACACGCGCACCATCAGCTCGCGGTATTCCTTGGACTTCTCCGCGCTGGCCGGATAGATGAGCAGGCTGCGCTCGCTCAGCACCTTCTTCTCGAGCTTGCTGGTGCGCAGCAGCAGATTGATGGCGTCCTCGGCGGTGGTCTGGTCGGCGATGATGGTGGCCGGCGCCGACGCGGCCACCTCCGGATCCAGCACGAAATCCACCCCGGCGATCTTCGAGATGGCCTCCAGGATCTGCACCACCGGCTGCGACTTGAAATTCAGCGAGACGGGCTTGCGCAAGGCGTCGGCCAGCCTCGGCCGCGCCGAGGCGCGCTGCGCCTGGGCCCGCATCAGGGTGGCGCGCAGCGCCCTGGCCGGCTCGTAGTCCGGCTGCTCCTGCAGGATGCGGTTGACGACGTCCAGCGCCTCGGTCGGATGGTCGGCCTGCCGCTTGCCGGCCTCGGCCAGGTCCCGCTTGAGCAGCAGGCGGCGCTCCAGCTGCGCCTGCAGCTGGCGGGCGCGCATATTGCCGGGCTGGACGGCCAGCAAGGCGGACAGTTCCGCCTGCGCGCCGGCTTCGTCGCCCGCGGCCATCTTGCCGCGCACGCGCCGCAGCAGGTCCAGCGCGGCCTGCGCGCCATCGCGCGCCAGGTTCTTGTCGTTCTCGATATCGTCGGGCGACTGCTCCTGGCGGGCCAGCGCCTGCGCGTAGCGTCCGGCGGCGTCGGACGCCGGTGCGTCGCCGGCGCCCTGCTTGAACATTCCCGACGCCGAGCAGCCGCTCAGGACGAGACCGAATAGCGCCGCCGTGGCGGCCGATCTGGAAATCATGATGATCCTGTTCCTTGAGGAAATTCGGAAACGACCGGCAGGTCCACGCTTACCTCCTGGCCGTCCGGCGCCAGCAGGACCGCGCGGTCGGGTTCCAGGGACTTCAGGCGATACCCGTCCCGGGCCGCGCCGCCGGGCCGCAGCGCGGATGGCGCGGCGCAGCGCCGGCACAGCAAATACAGGCGATCCTCAGACCGCAACACCACGATCCGCTGCCCCGCTTCGCGCCACTCGCCCACGCGGGCAAACAGCGGCGCGGCGACGGCGTCCGCCGCCTGGGCGGACCAGGACCGCTGCGCGGCGGCGGACGCCGCGTCCGCATCCGCGTCCTGTCCTTGTCCGTCCTGCGCTTCCCGCGTCGCGCGCGACAGCGAGTCCCAGCTTTGCGACGGAAAGATATCGACGTTGCCCGCCCGCGCAATGCCCGCGACACCGCAGGCCGCCAGCAACGCGGCCGCCATGCCCATGCGCGCCCGGCTCATCGCGGCGCTCCCAGCATGCTCAGCTTCATCTTCACCTCGATCAGCCGGTTCTCCGGACGCTGGCGGTCCAGCGCCAGCGTCTCCATGCGCAGCAGCGGCTGCGCGGCCAGCAGTTCCAGCGCCGCGGTCAGGTCCTTGTACGAGCCCACCGCCGATACATCCATCGAGGTGCGCCGCAGGCTGCCGCGCACCGCGTCCTCGCCGCGATAGCGAATGTCGATCAGCAGCAGCCCGGCGCCGCCCAGCTGCTCCATCACGGCGAACTTGCGCTGGTCCAGCGCCATGCGCAACTGCGCGCGCACCTGCTCCATGGCAGCGGCCGGCGCCGACGCGGGCGTGTGGCAGGCCTGCAATTGCGCGATCAGCGCGATGCGCTGGCGGCGCAGCTCGCCCTGCTCGGGCCGCAGCACGAAAGCGCCATGAACGGCCAGCACGATGGCGGTGGCCAGCGCGAGCAGGCCGCCCCGGCCCAGCGCCGCGCGCCAGCGCTGCCAATGCCAGCGGCAGCGCGCCAGCAACGGGACATTGCCCAACGCCTCGCGGCGCTTGGCCAACGCAGCCGGCAGGTTCATCGGACCTCCACGAAAATCGATACGACGATGGCCCGATTCGGATCGCCCGGCCGCAGGCCATGGCGCTCGACCACGGCGTAAAAGCCGGGCTGCGCCGCGTTCAGGCGCTGAACGAAGGCGAAGGCCTCTTTCAGGCTGGCGACCAGCATTTCCACGCGTGCGCTTTTTCCGCCCGCCTCCAGCTTCAGCCCGAGCATGGCCACGCGCGGCGACCAGGCCTTCTCGACCGCGCGCAGGATGGCCGGCCGCAGCCGGTCCTCGGCCCGCTGGCGCGACAGCAGGGCCTCGATCTCGCGCTCCTCGGGCGATTGCGCCAGCCTGCGGCGCTGCTCGCGTTCCTGCTGGAGGCGGCGCTGCGCCAGGCTGTCCTCCATGGACGCGACCTCGCGGCGCAGGGCCAGGACGCTCCATTCGCGCCAGGCCGTCAGGCCAACCACGACCAGCAGCAGCACGCCGGCGACCAGGCAGGCGCCATTGAGCCCGGCGCGCCGCGCGAAGTCCGCCATCCCTCTTGTCCGGGCCTTCATGCCGCCACCGCCAGCATGGGATGCGGCGCGCCCAGCCAGCGCGAGGCGTCCGGCAAGGGCAGCGCATCCGGCGCGCACAGGGACGACCAGCGATAGCCGTTCCCGCCCGCGCGGCCGCACAGCAGTTCGGCCGCGGACAACAAGGTCTCCAACGACTGCCCCGGGTCGCGGCGCAGCGTGATCAGATCTTCCCAGCCCTGTGCGGACCGCCACAGGCAGCTCAGCGCACCGGTCTCGGCCAGCACCAGGCCGCCGCTGTCGCGCAGCGCGGCGCGATGCCGCGCCAGGCAGGAAGACAGCAGATCGTGGCAGGACCAAAGCCGCCAGCCGCCTGCCGAGGCCATGCGTTCCAGCGCGTCGAGCAGGCCGGCATCGATGCCGAACGCCAGCCGCGCTCGGCCATGGCGGCCCGCTTCCAACCGCAGGCGCAGCGGTCCGGCGACGCCGCGCTCGCGCATCAGCGCCCGCGCATAGGCCTCCCATTGATGATCGCCGCCGCCCAGCGTGACTTGCCAGGGCAGCACCTGCGCATGCGCCCACGGATAGCCGATCCACACGCGCAGCCGGTTGCGCCACGCGCCGCGCCGGCGCCGCGAATCGGCCAACAGTTCGGCAGCCGCGCCGGCGGGATCGCCGCCATGCGGCCGGCTGCGGCCATGCGCCAACGGCGCCGCCGGCGCCAGCAGCGCCACCTTCTCGGCGTCGATCAGCATGGCGCGTTCATTCCATAGCGACGGCACGGCACACCTCCTGATAAGTCGTCAGTCCGCGCGCGACCGCCTCGCCGGCGGCGTCGCGCATCGATTGATAGTCGGCGCAGGCGGCCAGGGCCGCCTGCCTGCGTTCCGGGGACCGCTCCAGCAGCGCGGATTTCATGCGGCTGTCCAGGCGCAACACCTCGGCCAGCGCGATGCGGCCCAGGAAGCCGGTGCCGCGACAGGCCGCGCATGCGGCCGCCGGCGCGACAGACCCGCCGCCGCAATGCGGGCACAGGCGCCGCACCAGCCGCTGCGACACCACGCCGTTGAGCGATTCCAGGAACGTGGCCGCCTCCACGTCCATGTAAAGAAAACGGTCGATCACGCTGAAGGCGTCGTTGGCGTGCACCGAGGACAGCACGCGATGCCCGGTCAGCGCCGACTGCACGGCGATGGCGGCGGTCTCCGCATCGCGGATCTCGCCCACCAGGATCGTGTCCGGGTCGTGGCGCAGGATCGAGCGCAGCCCCCGAGCGAAGGTCAGCCCCTTCTTTTCGTTGACGGGAATCTGCAGCACGCCGGCCATTTCGTATTCCACCGGGTCCTCGATGGTGATGATCTTCTCGTCGCCGGTGTTCAGCTCGGACAGCGCGCCATACAGCGTCGTCGACTTGCCGCTGCCCGTCGGGCCCGTGATCAGCGTCAGGCCATAGGGCAGCTGCGCCAGCGCGCGGATGCGCGCGGCGGTCCGCGCCGGAAAGCCCAGGCCATCCAGGCTCAGGCGTTCGTCCTTCTGCGAGCGGTCCAGCAGACGCAGCACCGCGTTCTCGCCGTGGCTGCCCGGCATGATGGACACGCGGAAATCCACCTCGCGGCCCTGCAGCTCGACCTTGAAGCGTCCATCCTGCGGCACGCGCTTCTCGGCGATGTCCAGGCTGGACAGCACCTTCAGACGCGACATCACCTGGTTCGCGGTGAGCTGGCCGGGCACCTTGCGGATGGTGAGCATCGCGCCGTCGATGCGGTAGCGGATCAGCAGCCCTTCCTCGTCCGACTCCAGGTGGATATCGCTGGCGCGGCTCTGCAGGCCATCATAGAGCGTCATGTTCACCAGCCGGATCACCGGGCTTTCGTCCTTGGCGAGCGAGGCGATGGAAATCGACTCCACCGCCTTGGCCAGCGTGTCCTCGGCCACGTCCACGGCGACCCCGTCGAGCACGCGCTCGCTGGCCTCGGCCTGCTTGAGCCAGGCATCGACCGCGCCCGGCAGGGCCAGCGCGAACAGCACCGGCCGGCCTTCGAAGCGCGCCTGCAGCCACAAGCGCGCGCGCCGGTCCAGCGGCGCGCCCATGACCGCCAGCAGCTCGCCGTCCCGCTCCACCATCGCCACGCGGCAGTTCAGGGCATCGGCCAGCGGCAGCACGTCGTGCCTGGCGACGGCCCTGTCCCAGTCGGCCGACTCCATGTGCTGCATGCCCAGCGCCATGGCGACCACCGGCAGCAGCTGCGGCGCGCGCGCGAGTTCCTGCTCAAGCAGGCCGGGCCGCGCGATCCACGCCAGCGCCTGCGTCGTCCCGGATGCGGGCATTGGTTCCATCATGTTCATCTCCTGGCCGTAGGGCGCGAACGCCTGTCCGCGCGCGCCTATCCCATGCTGCTGGCCAATTCGAAGATCGGCATGTACAGCAGCACCACGATGGTCCCCACCATTGCGCCGACCACCAGCATCAGCAATGGCTCGAAGACCTTTCCGAAAACCTCGACCGCATGGTCCAGGGTGCTGTCATGAAACAGCGCGATCCGTTCACACATGCCGCCCAGGTCGCCGCTGTGCTCGCCCACCCGCAGCAGGCGCCGCGCCACCGGCGTGGTCAGTCCGTGCGCGGCCAGCGTCTCGCCCACGGCCCTGCCGGCGCGCAACTCGGCCAGGGCCTGCTCCAGCCTCGCGGCCAGCCGTTGCGGCAACAGGCGCTGCGACAGCTCCAGCGCCTGCAGCACCGGCGTGCCACCTTCGACCAGCAACCCCACCGTCCGATAGAAGCGCGCCAACACGAACAGAAAGGCCACATCGCGCAGCTTGGGCAGCCGCCAAAGCTGCGCGGCCAGCGCGGCGCGGATGCGCGCCGTGCGCAGCGCCAGCACGGCCGCCACGATCACGCCGGCAATGCCCGCGCCCAGCGCCATGCCGTGCTCCCGCACCAGCCGCGCCCACCAAAGCAGGGCCTGCGCCGTGGCCGGCAAGGACTGCAGGCTTTCGAACACCACGGCGAAACGCGGGATCACGAAGAACAGCATGAACATCAGGACGCCGAAGCCGACCGCGACCACGGCGGCCGGATACAGCAAGGCGCCCACGACCTTCTTGCGGATGTTCTCGATCCGCAGCTCGTAGTGCTGATAACGCCGCAGCGCCTGTGGCAGCTGCCCGCTGCCCTCGGCCGACGCCACGGTGGCCACCAGCAACTCCGGGAATACGTCCGGCTGCGCCTGCATGGCCTTCGACAGGGGTTGCCCCTGGTACAGCTCCTTGAGCAGGTCCGCGAGCACGGCCTGCACCTGGCGGCTGCCGGCGCCGGCCTTGTCGCTCAGAGCCTCGAGGGCTTCGATCAGGGCCAGCCCCGCCTCCAGCAGCGCCGACAGCTCCTGCAGCAGCAGGCCCAGCGAGATACGGCGGCGCTTGCCGGCGGCGCCCGCGATGCGCGCGGGCCTGACCCGCTGCACGTCCAGGACCACGCCCTCATCCGGGCCGATCTGCGCGACGGCGGCGTCCTTGCTGCCGGCGCGGCATACGCGCTCGCAGACCTGGTCCCGCCGCAACAGCCGGACCCTGTATTCGCCGCCCATGTCAGCCGCCAACCCGGCGGCGCCGTTCGCGCTCGCCCGCCAATTCCAGGTAGAGCGGCCATACCCGCTCGACATAGCGCGTCCTGGCGGCCTCTCGGTTCGCCGCACTGCCGGCGTTGTACGCGCCGACGGCGCGCCAGGTGCGGCCATGCCGCCTGATGAAACCGGACAGGATGGACGCGCCCACGTCGATCGACAGGCAGGGCTCGTCCAGCAGGCGCTGGCGCGTGATGCCCTGGCGCGCGAGGTCGGGCAGGTGCATGCTGTTGATCTGCATCAGGCCGATGTCATGGCTGCCGTCGCGGTTGCGGTTGATGGCCCGGGCATCGAGCGACGACTCCGCGCTGGCGATGGCATAGAGCAGCAAGGGATCGATGCCGTGGCGCTGGCCGGCGGCGCGCCAGCAATCGGGCGCCGCGCTCGCGGCAGAAGCCGACAACAGGCAGGCGACAGCCAGCGCGGCGCGCGCCCTAGAGGCCATAGACCAGTTCCCCATTGCCGCCCGCCCGACCTTCCTCGCCCAGCGAAACGATCTCGGCCTCGCCGCCGCGCCCCGGCACGTTCAGCTGATAGGGCCGCCCCCACGCATCGGCGGGCACGTCCTTCGCCAGGTACGGGCCGTACCAATTCGAGACGCCCTGAGGCGCCTTGACCAGCGCCTGCAATCCCTGGTCGGACGAGGGATAGCTGCCCACGTCCAGCCGGTACTGCACCAGCGCGTCGCCCAGCGTCTTCATCTGCGCCTGGGTGGCGCGCACCTTGGCGCGGTCGACCTGGGAAAAGAGCTTGGGCCCGACGTAGCCCGCCAGCAAGGCGATGATCAGCAAGACCACCAGCAGTTCCAGCAAGGTGAAGCCCTGTTGCGCGGCGCGGCCACGCCGCAGATTGAAAGTCTTCATGATTGCGCTTGGTATCCAAAGAGCGCCGCGCTCGCGGCGGATCCCTCGCGCGGCACGGCGCGCGGGCGGCGGATCGGCGTGCCGCCTTCTGGGAAAGGCCGGCATCTTGGCACCGCGCATGCGCGCCCTCAACGTTTCCAAAACGAATCTAAATTGCGCGGCCCGCCGGCATGGCGCAATCGCGCGTTCGCGTCTTTAGAAAACACTGAGAAGCGTGGCGTCCGCTACGCCGCGCCGCTTCAATGGCGCCTTTTTTTCGACGCCGACAGGCGCGCAACCCAGGAACGACGAAGCATGAACCCGTCCATTCATGCCGCCCACGGCGGCTATTCCCGAGCCCAGATCGCCTTGCATTGGCTGAGCGTGGCCCTGATGTGCTCACTGGTGCTGGCCGGCGAACTGCGCCACCTGCTGGTCGAGCATGCCGACATGCGGATGCGGCCGATCATGATCGTGCACATCGGCAGCGGCATGGCGCTGCTGGTCGTGATGCTGATGCGCAGCGCGCTGCGCGCGGGCCGCGCCAAGCCCATCGGCGCGACCACCCTGCAGCAGTGGTGCGCCCACATCGTGCACCTGGCCATGTATGTCTTCGTGCTGGGCGAATGCCTGGCCGGCTGGGTCATCGTCAACGCCAAGGGCCTGGTCATTCCGATGCCCGGCACGGGCTGGGACTTTCCCCGTCTGGTGGACGCCGACCCGCAACTGGTCCGCTACATGGTCCAGGCCCACGAATGGCTGGGCTTCCTGCTCTACGCCCTGCTGGCCGCGCACATCGGCGCCGCGCTGTGGCATCACTGGGTCGTCAAGGACGGCACGCTGGGCCACATGGGCCGTCCGGGCTGGCGCCTGGCGCGGCGCGGACAGCGCTTGCAGAACGCGTCCTGAGTCGGATTCAAAATGCTCGCGGATTCCGGTTTTGCGCAAATCCGGAATTCGGGTAGAATTCGCTCCCGCCTTGGTTCCGGTTGATTGACCCGAAAGCCAGGCGCAGGCAACGGCGCGGTCCGCATGACGGCGGCGCCAGCCAAAACGCGGGAGTAGCTCAGTTGGTAGAGCGCAACCTTGCCAAGGTTGAGGTCGCGAGTTCGAGACTCGTCTCCCGCTCCAAATTTTGATCCACAGACTTCTACTGGGGTCTGTAGGTCATTGAAAAAAGGAGCTTCGGCTCCTTTTTTCATTCCAGCGAGTGCCACGGAAATCCACCCACAGCTACCGTTTTTGAGTGACCAAATAAGGCACAAGAATACGGGTGGGTCGGCTACCGGATAGTTGCTGGGGCTGAGCGGGGACCATGACGAGCATAGGGCCTAAGTCATTACTTAGGAGTCTCGAAATGGCGCTCTCTGATCTGACCGTCCGGCAGGCGAAGACCACCGGAAAACGCTACACCCTCTCCGACAACGACTGCCTGGGCCTGATGGTCTCAGCCGCAGGCGGCAAGTCATGGCAATTCCGCTACTACTGGCTGGGCAAGCAAAAGCGCCTGTGCCTGGGCGGCTATCCTGCTCTCAGCCTGCGCGAGGCCCGGATCGAGCGAGACAAGGCCCAGGCCCTGCTCGCCAGGGGGATCGATCCTCAGGTCGAGCGCGACCAGAAACGGCACGCGGCCAAGCTGGCGGGCGAATACACCTTCAAGACCGTCTTCGATGCCTGGGTCGAGCATCGCCGCAAGGAACTCAAGGAAGGCCGTCAAAGCACGCTGTCGCAGATCCTGCGCATCTTCAACAAGGACGTGTTGCCCACCCTGGGAAGAATGTCGATCTACGACATTCGCCGCCCCCAACTCCTGGGCGTCTTGGCGGCGATCGAGAAACGCAAGGCGTTCACCACCGCCGAGAAGGTCCGCACCTGGTTCAACCAGTTGTTCCGCTATGCCCTGGTCATTGCCGAGGGGTTGGAAGTCAACCCGGCCGCCGACCTGGACGTGGTGGCAGAGCCCAAGCCCCCCGTAGCCCACAATCCCTACCTGCACCTGCCCGAGATGCCCGAGTTCCTCCAGAAGCTCCGGCTCTACAACCCCCGTGGCTGGCAGACCCAGCTTGGCGTCCGGCTGCTGTTCCTGACCGGGGTGCGCACCGGCGAACTGCGATTGGCCGAACCCGAACAGTTCGACCTCGACAGGGGCTTGTGGATCATCCCACCGCAGATCGTCAAGCAGCTCCAGGATGAAATGCGCAAGGCAGGGAAGCGGCCGCAGGATGTGCCCCCCTATATCGTGCCGCTATCCCTGCAGGCCATCGAGATCGTGCGCTATCTCCTGGGGGTGATGCGGCCGGCGCAGAAGTACTTGCTGTCACACCGCAGCGAACTCAAGAAGCGCATCAGCGAGAACACCCTCAACAAGGCCGTGCAGCTCATGGGCTATGAGGGGCGCCTGACCGGCCACGGCATCCGCGGCACTATCTCGACGGCGCTCAACGAGATTGGCTACCCGAAGATTTGGGTGGACGCGCAGCTTTCCCATTCCGACCCCAACAAGGTGAGTTCGTCCTACAACCACGCCAAGTACGTTGAGCCGCGCCGTCGGATGATGCAGGACTGGGCCGATCGGCTCGACCTGCTCGAACAGGGCGAAGTGGAAGCCGCGAGCGCGCATCTGACCATCCGTATCGACGGGGCGCCGGCGATGGCAGAAGTGGAGGAAGCGGTGGATGCGACCCTCGCGATGGCCGAGCCCACTCCTCCCGGCGTCCCGCCCGTCGTGGCCACGCCTATTGTCGTAACCCCGAGCAGCGGCGGCATCACGTTCCAGCGGCTGTCTCAGGTACCGCCGCCTCCGACGCATGCCCCAGAGCCGGAAGTGTCCGCGATCCAGCGCGAGCGCGAGGAAATGCTGACCATCTACGAGTCTCCAAGCAGCTTGCCGGTCCCGCTGTTCGGCAAGCTGGCCGGAAAGTCCAAGGACCAGATCAACCGCGAACTGAAAGCGGGCAAGTTGCTGTCCATCAGTTTGGGCAATCGGGGGCAGCGTGTTCCCGATTGGCAACTGGTGCCGCTCAAGCACAAGCTGGCCCAGGTGCTCATGAACCAGTGCCCGCACGCGGATTCGTGGGATCTGTACCGCATGCTGACCCAGCCGCACCCTGACCTGGGGGACCGCGCGGCCATTGATGCGGTCACGCCGACCAACGTACCGGCGATCATCCAGGTCATCATGGGCGACTACCAGCACTATGCGGATATGCCCGAGGCCATTGCCCCGTACCCCATCCCCGAGGATGTGCGGCAAAGCGTTCGTCGGCTGGTGGATAGCGCAGTAGTTCTAGACGGAGCATAGGGCTCTCAAACCTTGCAGGGGCCTTGCGGCCCCTGCATTACGCTTGCACCGCCTCCACGAGTTCGCTCAGCGTGCGCGGTGCGGGAGCGAAGAACACGGCGCCGGTGTGCGCCGTCGAGAAATCGAGCAGGCGGTCGTGCATGCCTGGCGGATCGCCGAGGAACATGCGCTCCAGCATCTTCTGCGTCACCCACAGATGCCTGGAGTAGCCGATGAAGTAGGTGCCATATTCGCCCTGGCCGGGGCGGCCGAAGGGCATGTTGTCGCGCAGGATGTCGTGCTCGGTGCCGTCGTCGTCCACGATCGTGGCGAGGGTCTTGTGCGATTTCTGGCCGCTCGTCGCGTCGGGCAATTCGACATTGCTGACGATCTCCCGGCCGATGATCCGCTCTTGCTCGTCCTTGGCGAGCCGAGCCCACGGCTGCATTTGGTGCAGATACTTCTGCACCACCAAGTAGCTGCCGCCGGCGAACGCCTGATCTTCACTGCCGACCAGCGTCGAGGCGCCGATGTCGTGCCCGGTCGGGTTGGCCGTGCCATCGACAAAGCCAAGCAGGTCGCGGGAGTCGAAGTAGCGAAAACCGACCACCTCGTCGGCCACCGTCACGCTGCTGCCCAGTTGGTCCAGCAGCAGGCGCTCGAATTCAAAACAGAGGTCCTCGCGTTCGGCACGGATGTGAAAGAACAGGTCGCCGGGCGTGGCAGGCGCGGTGTGCTTGGCACCCTCGATGGGCACGAAGGGCCGTAGTTCCTTCGGGCGCTTCCCGGTCTGGAAACGGTCCCATAGCGCCGATCCCAGTGCAGTGATGCACGACAGCCGGCCGTTGAGATCGCGGAAGCCCACCGTTTTGATCAGGTCGTCCAGCCCGTCCAAGACGCCGGCGACCGCCTGAAGGGCCTCGTGGCCCTCGGCGACCGTCAACGTGAGAAACACCGCCGCGCGCGACAGCGGCGCATCGATGCTTTGCGAGTCAATTGGTACTCGATCCCAACCACTTCCAACCATTCGTGCCTCCAAAGACCATGTTAATTCATCATATTGCCAGAGATGGAAGCGCTATCACTGGCGCGCTAACAGGCGCGTGCCGCTGCAATTACCCGCACGCAGCCTCGGCGAGAGCGGGCTATGGGGTATTCGAGCAAGCCGCCCTGTCCCTGGCAACCAGCATTGCCCTGTGCTCGAACCGCTCAGAAACAACATTGGCTCGTCCGTGGGGTCGCTGCAGGTATGTCACGATCTCGTAGGGGCCGTCTGAAAGCGGTCGCATAGTGATCCCCCACGCATGGGCACGCTCAATGCGCGATTGCGCGGAGAGCCCCACTCCGTAGCCAGCGGTCACCCAAAGCGCCATCATCTCGAACGAAGTCACGTGCTGAATGCTCTGCTGGCTCAACGGAAGAAAGGACAGTCGCTGATCCAGCAGTAGGCAAGCCTCCGCCGGCCAGCGAAACACCGGATAGTCCAGAAGCTCGGCAAGCGTGATCTTCGCCTGGGCAACTAAGGGGGACCCCAGCGGCACTGCAACAGCCACGTTCTCCACCCAGAGCGGTTGGCTTTTCACAGCCGGAGCACCAGCGTTCCGAAGCGTCATTCCAGCGTCGTAGCGGCCTTCCTCAAGGCCCGTCAACAGATCATCGGCTGAGGTCTCAAAGAACGTGATGGTGACTTCTGGTTCCTCCGCGCGCTGTAGGGCAAGAAGCGTTGTGAGGCAAGAGGATGGCACTCCGGGCGCGATAGCAAGCCTGAAATGGGAAAACTGGCTGGTGGCGTCATGCATGAGGGCCCCCAATAAGCGATCTGTCCAGAAAGGCAAACCAGCGTTTCAGGAAAGAGTGAAGTTTAACGTCGTTATCTTTAACGTGGTTAATTGTGGCAGATTGTTTGACGCTTCTGCTAATGCAGAAATCAACAATTCAGCCAGGCCGTCCTTCTGGCACATCGACGTATGAATCCGAGTCGGCGTTAGCCTTCGGACAGGCCGTGCGCGCTGCGCGCGTCGCTCAAGGAGTCGCGCAAGACGAGTTCGCATCTCGGGCAAGCATTTCGCGTTCTCACATGGGTAAGATCGAGCGTGGTGAGCACGTGCCCACGCTTCCGCTCATACTGAAAATTTCTACGGCACTTGGAATAAGCGCGGCTGACCTGATGACGGCGACCGAACGCAATCTGCGTGCCGACACTGATCCCTGAGTGTCTAGCCTGCCAGGCTCCGTCAACCGTCCGAAGAGTCGCGAAGGCGAACGATAAATCGCTCCACCGAAGCCGATAAATTGCCGCCGTCCGGCCGAAGCAGGTAGGTGGTGATCACGGCAGAATCCATCGCCAAGGGGCGGATCACCACATCCGGCCGTTGGGAGATGGGAATCTTGGTCGCCGTCATGAAGCCGATGCCGTAGCCGGCGCCGACCAACGTGAGCATCATGTCCAGCGAGGACACTTCCTCGACAACATTCAGCTTGTGCTCCAACGTGTTGAGCAGCCGCTTGAGTTCGCGGCAATAGCCCTCGCATACCTGCGGGTCGCACAGGACAAGTGGATGGCCTTGAAGTTCTTGAAGTGGCACCTCCTTGTAGGTGAGCAATGAGTGACGAGCTGGCACCGCAATCACCAGCGGGTCGTGCCAGATTGGTTCGGCAGCGATACCGTCGCCGACATCGCCCGTGTGCGCGAACCCGATCATGAAGTCGCCCGAACGCAAGCCACGCACTTGCTCTGCCAGAGGCACTTCTGACAAGCGTATTTCGATCTCCGGCTCCTCGGCGCGGCAACGAGCCAGAAATGCCGACAGCCGTGGATCGATAGCCCCATCTGATACAGCGATGCGCAGGCTACCGCGCAAGCCCGATGCCACAGCCTTGGCATTTTCACGAGCCTGTTCCAGCACTGTGAATAGACGGCGAACATCTTGCAAGAAGACCGCGCCCGCCGCCGTTAGAACTGTTCCTCGTCGGTTTCGGTCGAAGAGCACTACGCCCAACTCGTCCTCAAGTTCCTTGATGGCTCGTGATAGCGGTGGTTGTTCGATATGCAGGCGCTCAGCCGCCCGCGTGAAATGTAGCTCCTCAGCAAGAACTACGAAGCAGCGAAGATGGCGCAGCTCCATAGGCCACCCTCCCGTTCCGACTTATCCAACACTGTGCTATCTCCCTATAGAAGTGACTGCCATTCTGGCGGCGGCGAGTTCGGCCACATCATTGGAAACTTCTGGCTGAATGAGCCAGGGCTGGGTTGACCGTGCGATGGCCCGAGGCAGGCACAACACTAGGCGAGCCTGATCAAGTCCGTGGGGTGATAAGGATCAGACGAAGGCTATCTCCAGCCACGCACGTCAATGGATGCCGTGCATCGTCCCCGTCTGACCCTTGGCCGATTGCGAACCAAGCGCTTGAACACGCTTGCGGTTGATCATCACCTGCGGATTGCTGAGGCTCTGCTCCTGGTCCGAGCCAAGGCAAGTACCCTGGGGCAGACGGCAAATGCCGGCGAAAATATTCGCCGGCTCCAGTTGCTGCCCGGAGACTGGCGGGACCAGAATGCCTCTCACCAGAAAGTGTGAGACATCCTGATGCTTAGCCCGCGCCGGATGCTTAATGCCGCACTGAACCATGCGGGTCGATGACGTACTTGTATGCAGAACCCGCGTCGAACTCTTTGTACGCGGCGGGCGCGTCTTCGAGCTTGATGAACTTAGTGTTCATCATCGGCGAAAGGTAAGGCATGCGATCGTTCAGTATCGCCCGCATTAACGCGTGGTTGTAGTTGGCCGTCGGAGATTGACCAGCCGACATTCGCGGCGACTTGATCCAGGCGTTGGACCATTCCAGATCCATATGGCCTTTCTTGGCTTTCGGGTCTTTCGAGATCGGGTTTGCGCAGTACACACCGACCGTACTGGTCATTCCGCCGAAGCGGACATATTTGAGCATTGCGTTGGTAACAGCGCTCTCCACGATCTTGTCAGCCTCCGCGCCAAACCCGCGGCAGTCCACACCAACATAGTCGATGACGCGATCCACCTCCCTGTGCCCGGTAATGCGTTCGAGATGCTCCTCGATCGGCACGCCGTCGGAAAGGTTGATGGTTTCCACGCCGTGTGGCTTGAGAAGGTCCAGCCGCTCTTGAATGTAATCGGCAACGATGATGGCGCCTGCACCCAGAAGTCTGGCGCAGGCGGCACCCGCTCTGCCGACCGGCCCGGCACCGAAGATCAGGATGTTTTCGCCGACGACGTAGGCCGGCGCGGCTGGCCAGTCTGGGCCAGCGAACCCATGGAAAGCTGTGGGTAATACGTCAGAGAGAAGGGTCAGGTCGCGGATTTTTTCCATGGCGGCATCCTTGTCAGGGAAGCGAAGGAGATTGAAATCCGCATACGGTACGAAGAGATAATCACCTTGCCCCCCCGTCCAGCCACCGAGGTTGAACCCGTAGGCTCCGCAGTCGATTTCGGGGTTGGTGTTCTCGCATACATCGGAGCGCATATGCTTGCAGTTGTAGCAACGCCCACACCCCACATTGAAGGGAACGGAAACGATGTCGCCCTTCTTCACGACTTCGACGTCTGATCCCACTTCGATCACTTCGCCGGTCATTTCATGGCCCATGGTCATTCCCTTGGGAACAGCAAACGAACCGCGATAAATGTGAAGGTCGCTGCCACAGATATTTGTGGTAACTATTTTGAGGATAGCGCCATGGGGTGCGCTTTTCCCTTGAGGGGTTATCAGCTCTGGAAATTTGAAGGTGTTGACCTTCATTTCCAAGGGCTTCTCGAAAGTCACGATTCGGTTACCGGTCGGAGTCATTTCGTCACCTCTGTGCGTTAATGTTTCCATCTTCTAAATCGAAGTGGGAAACGAAATTTACCGCTGTCAAGAAGAACGATCGTGGTACTGCCTAGCCGT